>DVNO01000001.1 GCA_018714345.1 Candidatus Enterousia avicola
ATCACCTGGCCTGATTATGAACGTATGTATAGGGAATTATTGGCCACCCGCAACCCAACTGCGGGACTTGCCTTGAACTCTCTTGACCGCATTTGCCTGTTATGCACTGAAAAATCCGCGCTGCAATGCCATCGCCGCCTCGCTGCTGAATACATTGCAGAGCAAATCCCCGACACTGAGATTGTGCATTTATAAATTGACCATTTTGTTATTATCGTATAAAAAATATGTATACAATCCATAAATGCAACATCATTATCGCAAACCATAAAAAACACGCCAATATGGGCACAAATAAAAATTTCCACTTATGATGTTTTACGGTTTCTATCGCAAACGGGATAAAGATTATCGCACAAAATGTCATTGCAATACGATCTATCAATATCAAGCAATCGTGACTGCAAATAAAACAGAATAACCCCTCCCATTTCCCATTAGTTAAGAGGCTCACCAGATCATTCCAAAAGAACAAGAACAGGGCCAGACACACAACACTGCCAATAAAATCAAAATACTTCTTCATCAATTGTATTTTACATTAACCAATATAATAGCGATTGAATTATCGGCCAGACAAAAATCCCTATAAATAATCCTGCTAATGGCATCCATAACAATCGTGTTTTATATACAGGGACTAGTTTATATGTAAGAAACACGAGTCCTGCCAATACACATATAATACTGACAACATCATAGTTAGCCATGCATAAATATCGTGATTTTTCAGATAAATCACTACAAAAGTACCACCATACTTCATCGTATTTTGCAATACGTCCCATTGCCGATAAATCAATCAAAAACGCAAACAATGCCCCCCACAGAATCACAGCATTGCAATACATGGTTTTTTGCCAATTTATTTTCATGTTACATTAGTCCCTAATATTTTACCTCTACAATTAAATCTTTACCGACAAATTCGAATAGCGCAACAAAATTTTTAATATTACTTGTCATATCAATGCAACCGGCAGACCCAGGCGCCCAGCCGCCATGAATGCTGAAATTATCACGACCATAGGTATTGGTTTCTTTTGCTGGTTCTAACCAGACACGCGAGGTCCACCAAGTCATTCCAAAAAAACAAGAACAGAGCCAGACATACAACACCGCCAATAAAATCAACAAACTTTTTCATCGATACTATATTGCATAACCAATTAAATCTTGTCTATTGTTTTTCGTAAATGTATTTGACTCAATGAGATAAAACCGATAAAATTCATATCATGAAAAAATTATTTTTCTGCTTTCTGGTGATTATATTTTCATTGCAGCCGCTCAAAGCTGATCAATGTGCATTGATTCCGAAAGACGTTGCAAATAATGCGTATAACATATTAAAAAATGTAGAATTTTATATTGATTTCTGTGCACCATGTATGGACAAAGAGCCTGCGATTAAATACATAAACAATGTAGAAATACAGTCGGTATATTATAAACCAACAAACGAAACCTTGTACCAGATTTTAATAGACAGCACCCCTATTGACATTGCTTATGTTTATGTCAATGGGAGAAATTTGGGGATGCAGTCAAACTGCACCCCTATAAGCGATGTTCCGGAATATATTGATGATTATGTGTCTGGACGGTGGCATTTCAAAGAAAATGATATTTAATATTTATTCGTACGTTTCGTCCAACCATTCTTAGACGTTGGCCAATTGTCTGTTTTCTGTAAATATTCAAAGCGATGAGCCTTCAAAGTTTCCATAAAATCCGATACGCTATTTGCGGGGATAGAATTTAAGGCATCAATAGTCTTCGGGCCAATTTTTCCGTCAACTGCAAGCCCTGCATTACTAAAATCATTCAAGGCTCTTTGAACCACACGTCCGGCACCACCCATTACGTTCATGTCAAAGACTGCATTTCGCACTCGATCATTTTCAATTTTTGGAATATTTGTGTTATCCCAATAAGCGTCTTTATAAATTTCTTTGGCCTGGCTAGGTTGCAAATTTTTGACATCGCTTGGCAAATCTTTTTCCGAGTACTTTCGAGCATAGTCATCCAACGTACTTTGCTTTATTCCCATATTTGTTGGTTCGTCACGAACTTGATTCTTGCCGTCTGTATAACCCCCTTCTGGCTCTTGTAATTTATTATATGCTTCTTCAAATTTCTCATCTTTGGTCATTTCTTTTGCATCTTTTTCAATCTCATTCTTTTCTTCTTTTGCTTTTGGCGAATACGGTTTACTGCTTAGTGTGCGCCCATCTGGACCTATTACATTCTCTGTTATTGTACAGCGACAATTCGGGTGTACCGGGATTTCCGGGATATCTTCTTCGCTGTCATATATCTCGCCATCGCGCGATGCACATTCATCACAGGTGTTATCGCCATCCTCACTGTGCCAACGCCACACGCGCCGCGTTTTGTTATTTGGCGTATCATCATCGTCTTCTGGCAGATCAAGGGTATAAACCTCTAGCTGTTTATTTTCTATTGTGCCATCTGGCATCAGTACACGAACATCTATGGTTTCTTCTAATTCTACATAGTCTTCAACATCTATCTGGCGACCGGTTTCTTCATATTCCGCTTCAGCTTCTTGCTTTGCTTCTTCTAGCGCAGACTCTAATGCCTTTTGGGCCATACGAAATTGCTCTAATGTCATATCGTATTCGGGTTCGGTCATGCGACCGGTGGCGTCAAGTTGTGCCGCGCCAGGATACAGCAAATTCAGGTATTTTTCCGCCATGGCATACACCTTGCTGTTTTTATCCATATATTCGGATGACGACATAAGTTGCCGCAAAAATTCCGGTGTTTTCATTTGTGATTCCTTTATGCAAATAAAAAAGCCCCGCACGTGGCGGGGTAAAAAAAGACGACAAAAGTCGCCTGTTAAATTGATTGTATTGTATCACAAATCACGTAAAAAATCAACCAAAACTGGCATCGGGAATTTGGGCAGGGTATATAGTTGTGGGGGAGTTTGGGCGGTTTTGGCATAGCCGGCGATATACACTGGTAATGCCGCTGTCAGAAACCGCTGAGAACGGGGCAAAAAAAAGAACATCCCGTGGCAACCCCACGGGATGCGTCATATTCCTGGCGGCGCAAGGAATCTTTTACCTTTGGCTTATGAAAAACCTGCGCCCAACACACGAACGAAATGGTCAAAAACAGGGAAAAACAGGGAATTTCTGTAAAAAACGGTCTTTCTAGGCAATTTTTACACAACCTACGATAGAACACGTCCGCAGATTTTCGGGATTTTTACCCTGCCCGCCCCAAAATTCCCTACAAAAATAACAGGGAATTTTTTGGACTATATCAGGGAATTATCAACGAATAACAGGGAATTTATCACTAAAACATCCTTGCAAAAAAACACATAAGGTATACTATCAAAGCAACCTGTCAACCATATGAAAAAGTATAAGAAATGAAAGACATAGCCAATATATTTAAACTACCACCAGACGAATTGGAACGCAAAAAAGCCAATTTATGGAACGACACTGCACCAGAAATCGTTCAGTTTGCAAAAGACTTACAAGAATTTATTAAAAAAGTTGATACACCATACGTATTGGGACTAGATGGTGGCTATGGCACAGGAAAAACACATTTTGCCACACGTTTCTGCGCGCAAATGCATGAAGAAATTATGAGCCTATACTTTAGCGCATGGGAAAAAGATTACTACAATAATCCCATGTTATCTTTTGTCGAAATGATCACGTGGCTAGTAAAGAATGAACAAGAAACGATACAAGCAATGAATATGCCTTACGCTAAACAAGCTTTAATATCTTTATGGCAATCTGTGGACTTATCAATACCCTTCACTCCTCCGGCTTGTCCTATTTCAGGGAAACTGAATATAAAAAAGTTATTACGCAAAACGGATGACCCGATATTACCTACAGATATTTTACAAAAAGCTAAATACGATCTTGCAGAATTTATAAAACGATTGCCTAATCATAAGCTTGTACTAATAGTAGATGATATGGATAGATGCAGACCTGACATCGCAGTAAAAACACTTGAAGTAATTAAACATTTTTTTGACATCGAAGGACTTATTGTCATTATTCCTGTTGGGAAAGAGCGCCTTACAAAATACATCAACGCTTTTTATGGACTTCCTACGGATTCCAGAGAAGACAAGGAAGAATATTTACAAAAATTTTTAAACGAGACAATACAAATACCCGAATTAAACTATCTAAAAATATGCCAAGATAAAATTACAGCCAAAGATTTTACACAAAATTTGGTATCTGAAGGAGATTATTATAACAGCATAACAGTTCTACAGAAATGGATGGCGCATTATGCTAAATTAGTTAAACTATCGTACCGTGAAACTTCAGAAATAATAAACCAAGCAAAAATATTTTGTAACAATTATAAAGAACCTATACGCTGCCGTCTTTTGGCATACACATTGTGCAATAAGATCTATCACGAAAAAGTATTACGTTGGCGCGCCGCTCCAGAATTAGCGTTCGGGGACAACGATATATATCAACGACAAAAAAATCCAAGACTAGAAGCATTTGCACGCCATCCTGCCAGAAACGCCTTTGCTTTAATACACAGTAAATACAACGGGTTGTTACTAGGAGACATAATTAAAAATCTGTACACCACAGCGGATAGAACAACCAATACATACTCAGAGTTATACGACCTCATTAAAACAATAAAAGAAGAGGTAAGTAAAATTAATGTAAAAAGTTTTATAGGCGTTAGCACTATACTAGAACCAATACAAGCAATATGGGACACCATTATTCCAGGCCTAGAAAAACTAGAAAAAGAGTTACACGATCTACAAAATTTTGAAGGTTCTGATGACGATGACTTAGAGCGAGCCAAGGATTACAATGAAAAACTAAAAAATCCACAACACATATAATATTGAAACGATTGCTATGTTAAACATTTAATTAATATATAACATCCGTCCAGTTGTTTCTAATTACCTAAAATACGCCATCCACCTGTTCACGCATCAACAGCAAACCATACATTGTTGCGAATCCCTTTTTTATCTTGTTTTTCGGGGTGTATATGATATTTTTTGAAAAAAGGGGCCCCGAACATGCCACAACAAACAAAATCTTCTGACTATCTGAATAAAATTGTATCTGTTGTTATGGACAGACCATTAGGCACAAAGCACCCAAAACACGGCTTTGTGTATGAAGTCAACTATGGCTACATTCCAAACACAGTTTCTGGTGACGGCGAAGAGCTTGACGCATATGTTTTAGGCATAGATAAACCACTAAAAGAATTCACAGGACGTTGTATAGCAATTATTCACCGTACAAACGATAACGATGATAAACTGGTGGTTGTTCCGGACGGATTACAGATAACAAACCAATTTATAGAACAAAAAACAAAATTCCAAGAACAATGGTTCAAACACGAGATTATTAGATAACAAACGGAATAATTATGATTATCTTTTACATAATTGTTATTCTATTTTTGTTATATATCGTAATAAAAAAACACAAACGCAAACACGCACACAAAGTTGGCAAAACGTTCAACGTTTTTGAATATCTTTCAAATAAAAGACAGTTAATCGAAACAGTAACTTCTCTTGAAAGAGGAACATGGTCTGAAAGAGAACTTATTCTAAAACTATTAAAAAACGATTTCCCAGCAGGCGCAATATTTCATGACTTGTATATATTAAAACCAAATGGCCAAACTTCGCAAATAGATCTGGTACTGGCTACCAAAGTTGGCCTGATTGTCTTTGAAGTAAAAGATTATTCTGGCTGGATTTTCGGAAAAGGCAATCAACAAACATGGACACAAGTCTTATCTTACGGACGAGAAAAGAACAGGTTTTATAATCCTATTTTACAAAACAAGAAACACATCGACGTACTTCGTAAACAATCCAAGCAATTTTCTAAAATCCCAATTTACTCTGTCATAGTATTTTTTGGCAGTTGTTCTTTAAGAAACATAAGTTTTATTCCAAAAGACACAATTGTTACTACATCATACCGAGTAATAGAAGCCATACAAACGATAATTTCAGAAAATGAACCCGCAAACTATACAGACAAACACGAAATAGTACGTATTTTGAAACAGGCTGTCTTAAATGGAAACGATACAAACATACAAGAAAACCATATAACCCAAATAGAAGATATGATTGGAAAAAATCGTTTATTTGAATAAATTAGTACCAATGAAACAATCTATGATTTGTTATACAAACCCCAACAGATTCAACCTTGGAACGTTGGATTCAAAGTGCAAAGTTTCCGAAAATAGCTAGCTAAAAAATTAAAAAATCGCTTTTTTATATTGTCTGCCATATTGTCCAAAAAAAGGAGGCGCAAATGGCAGAAATAAAAGTTACATATATTGACTTAAATTCACTAAAAACATACCAAAACAACCCAAAAGACCACCCACAAAAGCTAGTTCTGCAAATGCTTATTCGGCATGTTCGATTTTTGGAATATGTGACGGCGACAAGCCTGGTAAATACAACCGAAAAATCATATTATTGGAAGTTCGCAGAATGAAGTTAGAATTTCCGGCTCTAGTGAACTTTATTGAAAGATTTCCAGAAGAAATTCGTGATAAATATCGACAATATTTTACCAACGATTGCGTCCAAGTTGAGACTATCATAGAAGATACGTCATCTGGAACCGCCATAATACAATTTTTACAATCAAAAGGTATACGTGTCAGACCAATAAAGTCCGAAACAGATAAAGAGACCAGATTGACTGGCATCACGCATCTTTTAGAAAACGGAACCATATTATTACCAAATCAACAAAACGGTGACTTAGTTGATTTCTTTGATGAATTGTTTAAATTTCCAAATTCTACATTCAAAGACATGGTCGATTCTTTTTCTCAGGGTGTTCGATACATAGATGACTCCTACATCTCCGGATCACGCGGGTATTTCTGATGCCTACAATTATTAAAAAAACATTGAATGTGCAAAATTCTCTATCTGAATCCTATTTTATGTAAAATCTTTCTGGGACCCCATCGGGTCCACGTATATCTATTACTCTGCCAAATAAATTTAGCAACGAGCTATGATGGTGTAATTGCCGCTAAACATTAGGTTTATTTTAAGCAATCCATTTTGACTGTTTATCCATATATAGTGGTTCAAGATTGCGCCTAAATTCTTCAACAATATTACGGATTTCTTTATTGATCTTATCATCATGATTGATTTTATCACCTTTCGTTTCGCAAAATATTAAATCATATAACGGTTTGTATTCAGGAGTGTCCTTACCATAATATAAATTTTTGGAAGCTTGCATAATCACCGAGTTATAATTAGTCAATCTAAGCATAGCCGCCATGGTTCCGTTGCCCCAATACATATAAGCATTGTTTTGTAAAGAACGCAATCTATCTATAATATCTTGCTGTGTTATCAATCGGTGATGCGGGACAAGATAGTTTATCCTTTCTGGATGTATATCTACCTTGCCAGGATTTGTAATTGCTTCTGATTTAATCCACTCTAGAGTCTCATCATGCTCTGTTTGGGCTATCATTGGCATTCTAACATGTATGTATAAATCCTGGATATCGTAAACAGCGCGCATAATTTCAGCAGCAAGTTCAATTTTCTTTTTACCAATAAATTCCCGCTTCCAAGTATATAAAGCAACCACGGCGAGAATGGGTGTAATAACAGAAGCAATTGCAGAAATAATACTATAAATATTGCAAGTCATCGATATCACCCGTCGTTTATTTTAAACGATCAAACACATAATCAACAGGAGATTGGTATTTATTTGGCATCATAGATGATACAAATCTTCTAACTTCCGGACGAGAATTTAACATATTCTCTATGATATGACGTTGCAAATCAGGAAACGCCCTGTGTGGTGCTAAAGCTCTGTGACATACTGGACATAATTTTACCAAATTATCCAGTACATCAACCGCATCAGAATCATTAGCATATGCAATAACATGATTTACCTCAAAATAATATCTATTGTTTCGTGGCATCAGGAATGAACGATCTTTGATATCATACCGATCACCACAACCAACGCATACATCCGCGAAAGTTTCTCTTGCGAATGCAACAATTTTTTGATTTCTGATAGAAAATTTATTTTCTGGCACCACATCAATTGGTTCACGAAATTCAAGATCTTGTCTTAAGGCGTTTATTTCATTTGGCGTCAACTCTCTGCCAAGAATCTTTTGACGATAAAAAATCAGACGTTCTTCAAACATGTGATACGCATGAACTTCACCCAAATTTCTTATATTTACTCTTAAGACATCCGTTTTATATTTATTTATATTCGGGTATCTAGTTATTACGTTTTCGTAAAACCATTTCAAATTTATTCTAATTTGAGTATTTCTCTCCCTTTCTCCTGTGGCAAACTGCGGTTGTAATTCTCTAAAGTTTAGGTTCAAACGTTCTATCAAATTATTTGAAGACAATAACAGTTTAAAAATATTGTCTACATATCGTGGAGTAGGATTTTTAAGATCCAACGCATATAAGCCACGATTAAAATCTGCGCTTCCACGCAACAAAAACATTGCCAGAGCAATTTCTTCATCTAGTGGGTAATTAACCGGCAATTTATTCAATAATACGATGATTTTTTCATAAATAGCATTCAGAAAATCATCCAATGATATGCGGTTGTCATTGACGACAGTTGCAGCTATGGTTGTTGCATTTATTTGAACAAAATCAATTCCATATTTACGAGTCAGCGCTTGAGCTGTTTTCTTATGTGAATCCGCTGGCAAAGGTAAAAACTTCGTTATTCTGTACCTGGATTGAATTTCAAAATTTCCGTCTTTTTCATCGGCAGCATTGAAAAACGCTACGAAAAGAGTTTCTATCGGCATTTGTAATAATTGACCTATATTCATAACAATCCTCTCTAAATATCATTAAAAATTCTTTTATATGACATGTTGTAGAATTTTTCATCCAATTCTACACCTATAAAGTGTCTGTTTTGACGGACACATGCAATACCTGTACTGCCACTACCCATAAATGGGTCTAACACCAAATCCCCGGGGTTTGTTAAGGTTTTTACAAGAAATTCCATCAAACATACAGGCTTCTGGGTTGGGTGCCCCAATCTTTCTTTTCCACTTGGCGATGGACATTTGATCTCTGGTCTTAAATATGAGCCACTAGTATTATTAAATGTCCATTTCTTTTTGCCTTTGACACACCATATTGCCAATTCATAATCAGCAACGAACCGACTGGACATATTACGTGGCATTGGATTTGGTTTAATCCACCTTATCAAGTCTTTTACAGAGTATCCATGTTGCTCTAACGTTTTTGCTATGGTTCCGATATTCAAAAAACTATTAAATATAACGATATTACCGCCGTCTTTTAATAATGTATCAGCAATATCTAACCAAGATAATAAGTCAAAGCCTTTATCCCATTCACCAAAATCCACCCCTTGTCTTTTAGCAGATTTCATTGTTCCAAAATTATTGCTCTTAGATATGTTATATGGAGGATCTGTAATAATAGCATCAACTTTTATGCCTTTCTTAGCTAAATCGGTCATAGCAATCAAACAGTCTCCGTGTATAAGTTGAACGGATTCTTTGTTGAGTAAGCCATTAAAATCCATCTGACTATTATTCATCTTCAGCTTTTATTATCTCTTGTGCTATTGCATTGGCTAATCTAGGCGGCACAGCATTGCCAATCTGTTTTATTATAGACGATTTATTGCCATAAAAGACAAACTCATCTGGAAATGATTGGATACGCGCTGCCTCTCGCGGCGTTATAGACCTGTTCAAAAACGGGTGATTATTACGACCATTTGATGGCGTATCAAATCTGGTAACGATGGTAGGTGATGGTTTGCCCTTTTCAAGACGTCCCCATGTTCCACCAAATGTAGATTTAGTCAAATGTTCTTTTGGTAAAAACTCTTTGCCTTTTTCTGGTGGAATTAAAGATAACCTGTATATGGCTACATCTGAATGCTTTGTCGCCACATGATTATACAATTTCTTGCTGTTTTTGCGAAGCTCTTTTTGATAATCACTTTGTGCAGCATTTCTATATTCTGAAATAAAATCTCCTTCACCAGATTCTAGATAAGCTAAATCTGAAATGGCATCCCAAACGGACACTTGCTTAGTATTAGTGTCCATTTTTGGTAATTCAACATACTTATCCTTAGCGCCTATAAAAACCGCTCTTCTCCTAGTTTGTGGGACTCCAAAATATCTTGAATCTAACACACCATATCTGACTTTATACCCTTGTTTTTCCGCTTCTTGTAATATAAGTTTCAAAAAAAATCCGTCAGCTGTTCCTAAAATTGCAGCCACATTTTCAATCACAAAATATCTA
The DNA here is from genome assembly GCA_018714345.1 of Candidatus Enterousia avicola. GTDB lineage: Bacteria > Pseudomonadota > Alphaproteobacteria > Rs-D84 > Rs-D84 > Enterousia > Enterousia avicola. The sequence goes on from DVNO01000001.1 coordinate 10,394, forward strand.
GGGTTAAAGTACTTAGTATATCTAAAGAATTCTTTAAATAAAAAGTTTCTCATATCTTCCTTTCCAAGGCATTTACCGCGTGTAGAAAAACCCTGACATGGTGGTCCACCAACAATGATATCAACTGTTGTATTCAAGCTATCAGCAACTGCTTTTATATCTAATTTACATATATCACCGGCAAACACTTTAGCACTTTTATGATTCTTACCAAAAGATTCCGCAATTGCTTTATCTAACTCCAAGCCACCAACGACATTGAATCTACCAGTTTGCTCAAAGCCAAGACTTAAACCGCCTACTCCTGCAAAAAGCTCTAATAAATTAAGCTTTTTCACGACAACCCACCTTCTTTCCTTGTTACGAGATTATATAGCAAAAACATTATATATAAAGCAACACAAAAATCGAATTATTATCTCCTGTTTAACTTGACTTTCGGTGCTTTCCAAGCAGTAATTGGACAAACTTAAAAACATAGTAAAAACAAAGGAGTCCAATATGCCTAAATATCCTGATATAAAGGTTTATTTAACCAATCGTGACGGCAATGCTTTTGCTATCCTTTCGCGGTGTAAAAACGCCTTGGTCTTGGCCGGGAAAGAAGATAAATGGTCCGAATTCTTGACCGAAGCCACCAGCGCTGATTATCCACACCTGCTTGTCACTGTTATGAAATGGTTTGAGGTTGAATAATGCCATATAAAAATCCACCTAAAACAACCAGATTTCATATTGGTAAGTCCGGCAATCCGTTCGGGCGTATGCCGGAAATTACCAACAAAGACCTATATCACAACTTGCGTATTCTACGTATGCTAGTTGATATTGCTATGCAGCATCTGCGACAAAAAGGAACCAATAATGCAAAAGAATGTTAAAGACATTTTACCAAAGACCTTTGAAGAGTTGAAAACACTCTCACAAGATGAGCGTGCGCGTTTATGGGCACGGTATTCGCCACACACTTTTAAGCGACAAATGCGACCACTGTGGTACTATATTCAATGCGAACGCTTAAATCTGCGTATTGAGCCAAAGTTCATCAAGAAAATCAGAAAGTATAAAGACAACCCTGCTGAATGTGTAAACCGCGTATTAAAGCATAGATACAACATTGCGCCAGGCACAACTATCATTAGGCACTTTCGGAATATAGAACACAAGGTCCTGGTCAATTATGACAACACATTTTTATATAACGGGAAACAGTATCGTTCATTATCCGCCATTGCGTCTGATATTTGTGGCACCAAGACATCAGGACCGCACTTTTTTGAACTGGATAAAAAATATAAATAGTTTTTATAAATCTTCAATAAGATCATGCTTTCTCTCAAGTTCAATCATCTCTTCTAAAACTTGCAATAATAAATCATTTCTGTATTTTTTTACTTCATAATCACATCCATAGCCATACCCATACTCGCCTTTCTCAACACTTCTTTTCATTTCTATAAGTGTTTCTAACCTAGATTTTTTTGTTTTTGCCAACTCTTGTTCAACGTCCTTGGCTATTTTTATTTTCCAAGCGGAATCTTTCTTTTCCTGCTTTATTGCATCAAACAAGGCATAAAAAGGGATCCAACCTAGTACCAAATACAATGAAATATATTCGCTAGAAAAACCAGTCGTAATATCACGCACAATACATATAACAACTAGTAAACACAAACACGACCAAGTAATAATATAAATTGTATTTTTTGGTATAAGTTCTGTTTTCATATGCTTCCCCTCTTTGGAAATTATATGAAAACTGCAAACAAAAAACAAGGTTTATATCTTGACTTTCTGTGGTTTGTAAGCAGTAATTGCTACAACAAAAGATGCAAAAAATGCCGGTGATTAAATGTGCGGTGTATGTCCGTAAGTCAACTGAACATGGGTTGGAACAAGAGTTTAATTCCCTGTTAAATCAGGATGAATCTTGCAAAGCATATATTGCGTCCCAGGCATTTAATAACTGGGAATATGTTCGTACTTATACTGATGCGGCGATTTCTGGTGGGACTATGGAACGGCCTGCCCTGAAACAAATGTTGGACGATATGACACATGGTTTGGTCAATACGGTTGTGGTTTATAAGGTTGACCGATTATCACGTTCCATATTGGACTTTCATAATATGATGAAGTATTTTGATAAATATAACTGCAACTTTGTGTCCATTACACAAGCATTTGATACCAGTACTTCTATGGGCAAGCTGACATTGAATATGTTATTATCATTTGCACAGTTTGAGCGGGAAGTTGCCAGCGAACGAGTACGTGATAAAATACGTGCCAGTAAAGCCAAGGGTTTATGGATGGGTGGTAATCCGCCATTAGGATACGATATAAAAGACAAAAAGTTGGTTATAAACGAAGCAGAAGCCCAGCAAGTAAAACAACTGTTTGAAAAGTATTTGGAGTTGCAATCATTTGTTGATACGGCGACTTATGCCAGGCGAATTGGCATAACAACAAAACACTGGCATACAATAAAAAATAAACCTATGGGCGGGCGACCGTTAAAACCGTATAATTTGCACTTAATTCTAACCAACAAAATCTATATCGGACTAATTACGCATAAGAAACTGGGTACCGCTGTTCGTGGCGAACATAGTCCGATTATATCAGAAGAGTTGTTTAACCAAGTCCAAGAAATCATAAAATCCAGAAAAAACACCCGTGAAAAGACAAGCCCATCGCCCAACATATTTTCAAACAAAGTGTTTTCGGCATCTGGTGAAAGGTTTTACAACCAAAGAAGCAATCAAAAACTATTCTATTACGCAATTAAGGGCTTCTATTTACCAGCAGTAAAACTGGACAAGATTGGTATTGATACTATATGCAACTTTTTGAACAGCGATATGAAAAATCTGCCGACACAAAATGCCAATGCTTTGAAATCTATAAACTTCTGTGATATGGACTACACCCACAAAAAAGAATTTATCGGCGCATTTGTAACCAGAATCATTTACACTAAAAATCAACTTACGTTTTATTTGAATACTAATCCCGATGACTTGGCTGGTTTTATGTCTGCCGAATATATAAATCAAAACACGACGAATACTGTTGATTACATAGTTTCCGGAAATCAGGTAATTATTACAGTTCCGGTTATATTACGCCCATTTGCAAACACCAGGTTTAACAAAGGCAATGATACGATTTTAACTGTATCAGAAAACAACAACCTTATTGTCAAGGCGTTTGCAACTGCTTGGCGATATCGTGAAATGTACGAAGAATGCGGTGATGTGGATACGGTTGCAAGAAAAGTTGGTTCCACACCACGCACAATTTACAAATACCTTGATATTGCTTATATGAATCCAGAATTAGTAAACAATATTCTATCAGCTAAAAAAATTTACAGCCTTAAAGAAATATTTGCCATTGCCTTAAGACAGCATTTAAGCTACAATCAATACAATAGCATATAATTACCAAAATGAAGATCGCCTTATTATTAATATTAACACTAGTAATCAAGCATACTAATGCTTTCGCTTATGTAGATAAGTATAACCCCAGCGATACAGGAAGTATATTGGATTTATATATATTTTTTATCCTTATAGCTTGTAGTATTATTGGTTATAGCATAAAAAAAATTGTAACTAGCAAAACTATTCGTACACCTATAAAAAGATGGTATCGTACGTATTGTAATAGTCTTTCTATTACCATTAAACAAAAAATAGAAAACGATCTAACCGAATTATTTCAAGGTCTTGATCATAATTTACCCGCAGTAAAAGAACTACAAAAAATGTGCTTAGAGGGGCTCATAGAAACCTATCCGAATTATGACAATCAGGTTATAAAAAAATGCATATTTATGGCCATAGATCATTTGAAAAAAGACCCAAACTTTACAAAAGATTGTGAAACAATAACCAATTATTTTAATTCTGTTGAATCAAAATCAAGCATAAACAACATATTTTCTGACAATTTTCCTAAAGCTCGTTGCATCTTTGGGTCTATGATAGGATTACTTGTACATACAAGTATGTACGGAGACAAAGTTGGAATCTATGTTACCGCATTTGCAACAATATCCTGTTTAATTCCGATATGTATTGCTTTGTATCGTGATGCAAAACATAAACAGTTAATATACTGGCTTGCGTTTATAAGCACCTTTATTCCGTTGGGGTTTATTGGGGCAATTATAGCGATTATATGGGCAGCTTATGACAAGCCCAACGTAATTCTCCCACAAAATGATGTTTAGCTATTTTATAACTCTAAACAATATTCATTATAACAATGTTTTTCTTCTGTTTTTGACACCCCATTTTTGGGCGAAGTATGTCATAGTGGGTAAAATGGGGGATTTTGGAAAAGTAAAGACATACCAGAGCAATAACACACTAAAAAAGTCCTGGAAACCGGCGGGTTTGTGGGACTTTATATAAACTTTTGGAATTTTTTGTATTCCTGGCGGAGACGAAGGGATTCGAACCCTTGATACCCTTGCGAGTATACCACATTTCCAATGTGGCGCACTAGACCAACTATGCGACGTCTCCTCTTAACTCTTATTCTGCAGACGTTTCCGCTTCTTCCTCAGCCTCATCAACCGTCATCGGGTCTTCAACCAATGCGTTCTCCAATTCGGCGTCTATTTCACGCAACTTTGGATCCTCGGCCGTGGTTAACTCCAAAGAATCATCCGCATCCGCAGAAACAGGTGTATCCTTGTACGACTGTATAAATTCATGGCGCAAATTCTCAATATCCAACTTGCCAGTTGCTATTTCCCTTAGTGCAACTACCGTCGGTTTGTCGTTGCCTTTATCAACAACAGGCTCTGCCCCACCATTCAAATCACGTACGCGCTGAGATGCCAACATCCCTAATTCATAACGACTTTCCACGAATGGTAATGTATCTGAATTTGTTATACGAGCCATAATTTAAATCCTTTGTTGAAAACGTTTCTAACCACGTTATAATGCCCCATAGGTGGTCAAAATGCAAGCACAAAATAAAAAAAATGACATTAAATCTCTTTCTATGGGCTGTCGCTTGAATGCCTTGGAGTCCGAAAAAATTCAGAAAATGCTAAGTCATGTCTTAGATTCTGCAATTATTCTGAATTCTTGCGCCGTAACGGGTGAAGCAGAACGTCAATCTGGGCAAACCGCACGAAAGCTGGCCCGCGAAAACCCAGACGTGCCAATTTTTGTCACCGGATGCGCCGCTACAAGAAATCCAGATTTATTCTATCAAATTCCAAACGCATTGGTCATAAGCAATAGAGACAAACTGAGTCTAAGCGCTTATACAGATGCTTTGGCTGCTGCACCATGCAATTTTAATACCACAAAATCTATAAAAATTGCAAAACCAGACTCTAAGCTTTCTAAGCAATTCATTCAAGTTCAGAACGGGTGCAACCACAAGTGTGCTTATTGCGTCACAAGACTGTTACGTGGGCCGGCAATTTCTTTTGACTATGCTGATATTTTGGCTGATGCAAAAGAGGCTGTCAAAAACGGTTTTTACGAAATCGTTTTAACTGGTGTAGACACAGCAAGTTATGCAAAAGACGGCAAACTAATATCTGATGTTTGCAAATCCCTGCTAAAAGATGTCCCAGAAATCCGTAGATTACGCATCTCGTCTATGGATCCGGCTTCTCCAGAAATCTTTAAACTTATCGATTTGATAAAAGCCGACAAAAGAATGATGCCACACATGCACTTATCCATGCAATCAGGCTCTGACGAAGTACTTAAATCCATGCGTAGGCGCCATAATTCTGATACAGTTAGAAAAATCGCCGAATATGCTGGTAAAGATATTACGTTCAGTTGGGATATAATATGCGGGTTTCCTGGCGAAACAGACGGGCTATTTCAAGAAACCATGGATTTAGTTGCAGAAACACAACCGATAAAAATCCATGCGTTTCCATTTTCTGCAAGACCCGATACAGAAGCATTTAATATGCCAAATCAAATAAATCACTCTGTTGCAAAAGAACGCGTAAAAATTATATCTGCAGCATCTGACAAAATTAGAGATAACTTCATGCGTCAGCACTTAGGTGGGACTGTATCTGTGCTGGTCGAAGAAAACAATATCGCCAGAACACCACATGATATAAGCGTAAAAATACAAGGGAATAAAATTCAACCACGAACTATATGTGACGTGAAACTTGTAGATGTTATAAATGGTGATTACGTTGGCAATATAATTTAAAAATTATGTTGGCAATCTATTTTAGAATTGCTAATATCTTTCTCATGAAGAAAAAATTATTTATCCTGTTATTGTCGATAATAACAACTGCTGCACATGCAGAGTTTTCTACACGTGCAAAATCTGCTTTTTTAATTGATTATGATTCTGGAACAGAGCTTGTTGCAAAAAATGCAGACACGCTGATGCCGCCATCTTCCATGATAAAATTAATGACTCTGGCTGTCCTATTTGATGAAATAAAGTCAGGTAATTTGACCATGGATGATAGGTTAACTGTAAGTGAAAATGCAGATTATGAAAATCCTCTTTGGTATCCAGCTAGTAAAATCTGCTTAGTAGCGGGTCAGACTATTAGCGTACGGGATGCTATACTTGGTTTAATAGTTCTGTCTGGTGGTGATGCAAGTGTAGTAGTGGCTGAAAAACTAGCAGGTTCAGAGTCTGCGTTTACAGAGCTTATGCAGAAGAGAGCTCGCGAATTAGGAATGACGCAATCTACTTTTGGTAACGCAAGTGGCCTGCCGAATCCTAACAATCTCATGACAAGTAGAGAATTAGCAATACTTGCCCAGCATATAATTTCTGACTATCCAGACATATATCCTCTATTTGCAACCAAGCGCTTTGAGTTCAATGATTATCAAAGCGACTGGTGCAAAGACTGGGGCAGAACTCACACAATGAACTACAACAAGTTACTGTTCATTATGCCTGGGGCAGACGGATTAAAAACGGGTCACACGGATGACGGCGGTTATGGCATGGTTGCCAGTGCAAAGGTTGGCGGGCGTCGTTTAATTGGTGTTATAAATGGTTTTAATGGCAAGAGTCACGATGCGTTAGCAGCAGAAATGAAGAAACTGCTGGAATATGGCTACTCTAATACTATAAACAATACTTTTTATAATCCAGGCGATAAAATCGCAAAAATACCTGTTTGGTATGGTCGCCAACCAGAGGTTATAGCAACTGTTGAAAAGCCGTTTGTTATAACAGTTCCAAAATCAGATGGATTAAAAGGGATAAGAGTATTGGCAAGGTATAATGACCCTGCGTTGGCCCCAATTAAGCAAGGTGACAAGCTGGGTGAAATAATTGCTCAAAAGGACGGTCAAGTTATTGCACGTGCGCCTTTGGTTGCCCAGACGACTGTTAAAAAAACGCAGTTATTTGGAAGAGTGTTTAAAAATATTCGCGTAATACTCGGGATAGACTAGATGGCTGCCAAAAAGAATTCAAATTCTTATAATTTTCCGAACCCTATGGATAATAACATCCTTATAGGGCACGAGGAAGTTCTTCGCGATTTTGCGAACGCATGGGATAAAAGAGACGAGCATCCCATACATCCTGTATGGATGTTGACTGGCCCACGGGGAATTGGAAAGGCTACACTTGCCTATAAGATAGCAAAGCAAGTTTATGGAAACATTGGCGATTTCTTCATAATAGACATTAACCGAAACATAGATAAAGACGGCAAACCCAAACCAGACGGAAAAAGCATCTCTGTTTATACAGTTCGGGCAATGATTGAAAAAATGCAGATGTCGTCTATGTCGGGTGATTGGCGTGTTATTCTAATTGACTCGGTCGATGAACTGAATACAGCTGCATCTAATGCATTGCTGAAACTGCTAGAGGAACCACCAGCAAAAACTTTATTTCTATTAGTTGTTCACCAACTGGCAAGTGTCTTGCCGACAGTTCGATCAAGGGCACGCGTAGAAAAACTACGTCCATTATCAATTTCTCAATTAAAAGAATTGTGTGAGACTTTTATGCCAGATGCGAATGTTAGTGAAGAGACTTTGCGATTAGCAAACGGTAGTTTCGGTCGCATAGCAAATCTAAAAAAATCTGGTGGGGACGCCATATATAACGAGCTTATCGAATGCCTGCAAAATCCGCGCAGTAATAGTGTTGACATGATGGCAATTGCAAAAAAAATTGCACCAGACCCAGCACTACACGGAATTCTTTTAGACGCTATTGCTGCGTTCGGACTGGCGGAGCTTTATCCAGATGCGACTCATGCGATTGCCAATATATCTCGTGTAAATCTGGAACCTGAACTTGCTTTATTCAAAATAATTACTCAAATAAAAAAATGTTTATAGATACTCATTGCCATTTAACAGATAATTATATTTCTGGTGACTTGCAAGATGTTGTTAATCGTGCAAAAGACGCTGGTGTAACAACCTTGATTTGTCCAACTGCGGATCCAAAGGATATTCCAAACGCTTTAGCAATATCTCAAAAATACTCCAATATATTTGTTACAACTGGAATACATCCAGAATATCCAGATGCAGATACAGCGACAAGCTTAACGCCTGACGTCTTGGGCAATCCCAAAGTCGTTGGAATTGGTGAAATCGGGTTAGATTACCACTTTGGTAAAGAAAACCGTGATAAACAAATTAAATTGTTTGAAGAACAACTAGATTTGGCAAAAAAGTATAATTTACCAGTTGCAATTCATACTCGTGATGCCGAAGAAGATACAGCGGCGATATTAACAAGTGATTATCGTGGGGTTATGCATTGTTTTACCAGTTCTTGGGGGCTTGCTAAAATTATGCTGGACCGCGGTTTTTTCTTTTCTGCTAGTGGTATTTTAACATTTAAAAATGCAGAAGAAATTAGAGATACGTTTTCAAAAATCCCCGTTGACAGGCTGGTGGTAGAAACTGATAGCCCGTACTGCGCCCCAGTTCCGTATCGTGGAAAAACATGCGAACCTGCCTTTGTAGTAGAAACTGCAAAAATGCTGGCGCAAATAAAAAACATACAACTAGACAAACTTGCTGAAGTTTTAGCAGAAAACACAAAAAGACTGTATCCGAAAATAGTTTTAAATTAAAACAACCCCCAGTTGGGGGCTTGTTTTATTATCTTACTTTCTGTCTTTTTATTTTTTTAAACTTATCTCGTGTTAACATTGCGGTATTTTCAAAAGCAAAATACCTAGCTAAATGCTTTACCTTTTTATAGTTGTCACGAGTGTCCAATGGCACATATACAACTGGGGTGTTTTCTTCTGATATTTTCTCATCAGGATTTAAAGTCAGTAACTTAAGAAGTTGCATTACATAATTATAGGCCATTGCGCGCTCATATGTATACTTCTTGGCCTTAAATTTCTGTGAAATATTTGGGTAAAATGCAATCACAGGTCTGCCCTGTTCATAAGTAAATTCTATTCTTGCAGATTCATTAAGATATTCAGTCAATGTATCAAAGCCTTTGACTTTATTCTTTATCGCGTAAAAGACGTTCGGCACACCAAAGTATGGGGTGCAGGTTTTATAACGTTCTTTGTATGTCAAAACAGAATTTTCCCCGATATACGGAGCACAATCTTGCCACTTCATAATAAGTCCTTTATTTTTTCAGAATTATCGTAGCAAAGTTTATTAAATTTGCAATTTTTTATATTCGGGTGTAGAATACCCGCATTATGGCAAGACAATTAATTAAATATGGTCAAGTTTCAGAAAATCGCAAAGCGCGGTATAGTTACTCTATAGAAGACACAATAGAGGCTGGAATTTCCCTAACAGGCGCAGAAATAAAATCTATCAGATATGGACTGGTGACCATAGTTGACGGTTTTGTACAACGTCGTGGGCGCGATCTTTATCTGGCAGGAATAGAAATTCAAAAACTGCCCACCGCCGCACGTATTGTTAATTTTGATGAGCGCAGACCGCGTCAATTGTTATTGCATCGCGCACAAATAAACAGGCTGATTGGGAAATTACAAGAAAAAGGTGCTACGATAGTTCCACTGAAGCTATACTTCAATAATCGCGGCAAACTAAAAGTTTTGCTGGGTGTTGGTTATGGTAAAAACAAAGTCGACAAGCGTGAAACAATCAAACAACGCGAGTGGAACAAAAGCAAAGCAAGAATCTTAAAGGGATAATAAAAGCTCCGTTTTTTTGACGGAGCTTTGTTTTAATTACGCATACCTTGACCATTCATTTGACGACCAAGTTCTTTTCTTATTGCCCTGTACTCTTCATGAGTTATGCAACCGTCATGGTCTATGTCCATCATAGGCAAAACTGCCTGCATCTGTGGGCATTTTACAGAAGCTACATCTAGGCAACCATCTTCAAATTCAACCCTAGGGCGACGAAAATCGCTGTTACCATCAACAAATTTTGCAGCAGCAAAGCCCAATGCGAATATAATCAAAACCACTATCAGTTTTAACATAAAGTGTCCAAATCTGCACCCATGGTGAGAACACTTACAATCATCACCGCATTTGCAATCCTTGCCACAATTGCAATTTCCACCGCACTTGCAAGCAATTGCCTCCATCGCTGGCATTTCGACCAATTTCTCTTTTGTTGCGGTCGCTTTTACCGTCTTCTTAGCAGCAGGCTTTTTTGTGACTGTTTTCTTAGCCGGTGTTTTTTTAACTGATTTTGTTGGCATTTTATCCTTCCTTTTTATTTGTTTACGGCTTAATTCTATTCAATTAAGAAAAATATGTAAAGAATAAAATTCTTGATTATTGTTGTTTTTCATCGTCCACAGCTCGTGGATGAGCATGCTCATATATATTCATGATTTCTGACATGTTTACTTTCGTATATAACTGTGTTGTAGATAAAGACGAATGTCCTAGTAATTCTTGTAAACTTCTTAAATCTGCACCACCCGCCAATAATGCCGTTGCAAATGTGTGACGCAATGCATGCGGTGTCACATAGTCTGGTAATTGTAAATAATGCCGTAACTTTTCAACAACTTTTTCGGCCATACGTGGTGACATTGGCAGCCCACGAACACTTCTAAACAAAGGCTCTTCTGGTGCGCTTCCAAATGGACGTAGTTTTGTATATTTTTCTATGGCGTCTAGTACGGTTGGCAGTACGGGAACTATACGTTCTTTCGAACCTTTACCTAGTATACGTAACGCATCCGGCCGGCCGCGAACATCTGAATTTTTTAAAGAAAGTGCTTCTGAAATACGTAGTCCACAACCAAATATCAAAACCACCAACGCCCAATCACGTGCAGCAATCCATGGTTCAGCATCATCTATTTCTTTAATAGCATCGTGCATATGTTCTACATCGCTTACTTCTATCGCTTTTGATAGTTTTCGTGGAACTTTTGGCGAAGAAATTAACCCAATAGCGTTATTCTTTATATCATATTTTTTTGATAAAAATTTATAAAAACCCCGCAATGACGATAATGCACGTGCAGTCGATTTGTGTGCTAAATCTCGACGTTGTCTGTCAGCCAGCCATGCACGAAAGCATATCGTGTCTGCACGAGCAAAGTCAGACAAAGTGACGTTGCAGCCATTGAAGTTATCATAGAATTTTATAAAATCCCTGATGTCTGTTTCATAAGCAGTCGCCGTGTGCACAGAATAATTTTTGGTCTGTGTCAAATAATCCATAAAAGCGGCGACCTGCTCTTCCATTTGTTCTTCTTACTTTATCTCAAACGTTGCTGAAACACTAACAGACACTTCTGTATCTTTGGAAACTATGCTGCCTGCGGCACTAAATGCCTCTGTATCGGCGACTGCCATTTTCGCACTGGTTGCCAAAAAGTTAGACGCACGCGGTTGAATCGATGACGCGCCACCAACATTATATGAAACACTCAACATTTTTCCTGCCTCGCGCCCATCGCCAGCAGCTAGTGCATTCGCACGTTCACGCGCGTTCTCTACCGCAGTGCTAAGGCAGTCTTCAAGAACAGGTTTCATTGCCTCGGCACTGGTATACATGCGTAAATTCTCGGAATATACATCTTCCTGGCCAGCAAATTGAGTCAATATCTTTTCTATTGTTTCTATATTATCTGCTGACACTTCTATTGCTATGGTGGTTTCTGTTCCCAGGACAACAGATTTTTCTAATTCGCGATTCCATTCGCTTTTCTCATAGGAATTAAACTCTGTCGTCTGCATTTGGACGTCTTGCTTCTTCAAGTAATCTGTAATTTCAGCAATTTTTGCAGTTGCTTTTTTCATAGACGTGGCCGCACTTTTATCCAAAGTTGTAACCCGCAATGTAATCGCCGTTCTATCTTTTGCAACACTTGTTAAGCATTGCCCGTCCACAGAAATTACACGTGGCGGTACGGGCTTGTCTAACCAACCAAACAATAATGCCATTACAGCACCCGCACCAATTACGCTACCTGCCCAAATCAAAGATTTTTTCATAATCTCTCCTTTCCGAATTAATTTTAATCAAAATAGTTCAGCTTCATAGCACGCTTTACACGCGCAATTGTGTCAGCAGCAACGGAACGCGCATCCGATGTTCCGCGACGCAAAATCTCCATAACAGAAGCTTTGTCACGCGCCAATGCCTCGCGCCGTTCACGTATCGGACGCAAAGTCTCTTGCATAACTGCGTTCAAAAACTTTTTAACCTTTACATCGCCCAGCCCACCACGTTCGTAATGCGCCGCCAATTCTTCATAATTTTTATATTCTGGCAAGAACGCCGAGAAATGTTCCGGCTTCGCAAATACTGACAAATATATAAATACTGGATTTTCCGTAGTATTACCCGGGTCTTCAACACGTAAATGTTTCGGGTCTGTATACATGGATTTTACCTTTGCCGCAATTTCATCAGCCGAGTCTTTTAAATATATTCCATTGTTTAAAGACTTACTCATCTTCGCATTACCATCTATGCCCGGCAAACGCGCAGCGGATTTGGTCTTGGGCACAACAGCATGTGGCATAACTAATGTATCACCATAAATACTGTTAAACTTATGCACTATCTCGGCAGCTTGTTCTAACATAGGCAACTGATCATCACCAACAGGTACAATATTTGCGTCAAATGCAGTTATATCCGCAGCCTGAGATATTGGATACGTAAAGAACCCTACTGGAACACCACCATTAAATTTTTCCTTTTGCGCTATTTCTGTTTTTACAGTTGGATTCCTTTGTAAACGCGCGACAGTTACTAAATTCATGTAGTAAAAGCTTAATTCGGTCAGT
>DVNO01000032.1 GCA_018714345.1 Candidatus Enterousia avicola
TTAGTTGGTGTTGTTGGAAACATTTTAATAAATGAAGTTGGTGATAAACCAAAAGAACTTTCTGATGAAATTATCGCTAAGTATGATAAGAAACGGACCGCATTGCGTGACGAGATGAAAAGTGTAGAGAAAGAAACGAAACAAGAAGCACTATCAACACCACCAGAAGCGGAAGAGGGTAAAGAAAATGATAATACGAGTGATAGTCCTCAAACGCGACAGGCTGGTAGAATTTCTGCAGAGGACGATTGCGTGGCTTCTGGTGGTAGTTGGAATACGGAAAGCTGTAAATGTCCCGATGGCAAAAAACTTGTTGGAACAAAGTGTGATACTTTGAATACGGCTGTCTCTGGGGAGGGTGGTGCAGCTAGACCAGCTTTTTCTCTCTATACAGACTCTTTATTTGATAGTGGGAAAACAGCTTTAAAGTCAACAAGTGAATTAGACAAAGCGATAGCCTCAATAAAAGAAAATGTTGGGACAGATACGGATTTTAAAATTGTGTTAGTCGGGCATACAGACAAAGATAAAATAATTCAGACTAGCGCCTTATGTCAAACAAACAATATCTGTACGAACGAGCAGCTTTCTATGGAACGGGCCAAAGCAGTTCAGGAATACATACAAAAAAAGTGGGTAGATATGCCGACGACAGCAAAGATAGCAACTTTAGGCGCGGGGGAAGATTGTGCAAGTGGTGTGACGAAAGAAGCCAAGGCTTTGGAACGCAAGGTTGATTTCTACGTGTTCTACAATGGAGAAAGCGCGGAATTAATAGATAAGTGTGCCAAAGCACAAGATTAAAAAAAGCTTGATTTCATTTAAAAAAATAGCATAATATGGGCTGTTCCTGCTAATAGTAATGGTGCTATTGGCTGCATAAACCAAAGGAAATAAAATGGCTTATTATGAAAGCGTCTTGGTTTTCCGCCAGGACTTGACCGAACCGCAGGTTAAAGAAAAAGCGGCAAAATATGCTGATATAATTAAAGAATTGGGCGGTGAAGTAAAATCTACAGAATTCTGGGGTTTGAAAAATCTTGCTTATATAATTCGTAAAAATCGCAAGGCTCACTATGTTATGTTTAACGTTGAATTGGCCGGTGATAAAATTGCAGAATTTGAACGTCGCGCACGTATCGATGAAGATGTTATTCGTTTCTTGAATGTTCGCGTTCATGCTTTGTCAACAACGCCATCAATAATGATGAAAAAGAATAATGAAGAGGTGGAATAATGGCAGTTCGTGCAGCAATATATCGTAAAAAATCAAACCCATTAAAGGGCGTAAATATTGATTACAAAGATACTAAAACTTTACTACGCTATATAACAGAACGCGGAAAAATAGTTCCATCACGTATTAGTGGTGTTTCTCAGAAAGACCAACGTGAATTGGCTGTTGCCATTAAACGTGCACGCCATTTGGGGTTATTGCCATTCGTTCGTAATAACTTGGGTTAATTTATATTTGGGGTGATACCCCTAACTTGAAATAAAGGACAGATAAGATGAAAGTTATTTTAACAGAAAAAATTACAAAACTTGGTAATATCGGGGACACAGTTGAAGTTAAGACTGGGTTTGCGCGTAATTATTTGTTGCCTATGGGCAAGGCAATGCGCTGGTCTCGTGAGAATGTTGCCTTGTTTGAAGCGAAAAAGGCTGAATTGCAGGCTCGTCAGGAAGCCGCAAAGAAAACAGCGGAATCTAACGTTGATGCGGTTAAGTCTGCAAAATTGTATATGATACGTCAGGCAGGTGATACAGGTCAGTTATATGGTTCTGTTTCTACACGTGATATTGCGCGTATGTTGAAAGACGTTGCCAACGTTGCAGTTGAATCTGCGCAAGTTTTGTTAGGTGCGCCTATAAAGTCAGTTGGCGTGTTTGATACTCAAATTGCGTTGCATCCGGATGTTATTGTGCCAGTAAAAATTTATGTCGCACAATCACAAGATGAAATAGAAGCTTTGGTTGCAGGAAAAGTTCTTACTTTTGGTACTAAGAAAGTAGAAGAAGCTGAAGAAGAAAAGTCTGAAGCGAAAGCCGAAGAAAAAACAGAAGAAGCCAAAGCAGAATAATAAAAACGCCCTTTGGGGCGTTTTTAATTTAAATTCTTTTCCCTAGATATTATAATACACGTATGAAGTTAGAGTCCGTTGGTCTTTTGTTATCTTTGTATCCATTGGGAGAACGAGATTGTATTGCCCGTGTTTTTACATGTGATTTTGGGGTTCTTTGCGGTGTAATGAAAGGCGCACAGGTATCAAGGAAAAATAAACCCTTGTTGGGTCAAGTTGGATTAGTTTCATGGAATGCCAGGCTAGATTCTCAGCTTGGTGTTTTCCATTGGGAAGCAGAAAGAAATTTGGTTGCACCGTTAATGTTAGACCGAAAATTGTTATCTTGTGTAACAAGTTGCTTTTCTTTGATTTCAACTTTGTTACCAGAACGCGAGCAATATAAAGATTTATATGCGGCCACAATTAGAATGTTGACTTCATTAAGCCTGGAAGATTATTACAAGATTTATGTGAATTGGGAAGTTGCTTTATTACGAGAACTTGGGTATGCCTTAGATTTAACGGCGTGTTCTGGTTGCGGAAAGCATTATGACCTAGATTATTTGTCGCCGCGTACGGGTAGGGCAGTTTGTAAAGAGTGTGCGATACCTTACTTAAATAGACTTTATAAGTTACCAGTAAACTTGCAGATTACTCATGCTTTCCTGGAACGGGCTTGTGTTCAGCAAGGTGTACAATTGCCAGATGCACGAAAAAAAATAGAAGAAATAATTTATTAAAAATTTATAGATTTATTCCTTGCACATAAGTTTTTTTTTGAGTATCTTATTCTCGTTCAACAGATAAAGGAGAAAAGTTATGACTTGGACAATCTTAGTTCTAGTAGTTGGTATTCTTCTGTTCTTGTTTGGTGGTATGTTGCTGCCAAAGGGTGACGAGAAAAAGCCAGCCGCTGGTAAAATCGTTGCAAAAAAATGCATCACTTTAATTTCTATCATCTTGATCTCGGGCAGTATGTGCCGCTTGTATACACCGTTTTATTTGACGGCCGTAAATCCTGCAATCGTTCAGGAAATGGTTACAGGCATGCAGGAACAACAGCAAGAAGAGAAAAACAAACAGATTCGTAAGGTTGTTCGTTCAGAGGGTGAACAGCTGATGCGCGATGCACCTGTTTTGGGTAACCGCGATGCGAAAAAGACAATCTATGTTTGGACAGACTTCTCTTGCCCATATTGCCGTCGTGTACACGGTGAAATAGAGCGTGTTTTGGCAGACCGTGATGATACTCGCGTTGTTATTAAGAACTTCTCTATCCACGGTCCATTGTCTGATGGCCCAGCTAAGGCGGTTATTGCTGCTAAATTGCAAGACCCAGAAAAAGCTGCTGCTTTGACAAATATGTTGATGACACGTGACTTCTATACACAAGATGATTTGAAAGATCAGTCTAAAATCGCAGAAAAAGTAGAAGCTAATGTCATGAAAATGGCTAAAGAAGCTGGTTTGGATACAGAAAAGTTGAAAGAAGATATGAATGGTGAAGTTGTTGCACGTGAATTGAGAAATGTTCGTGATATGGCACAACGTTTCGAAATCAATGGAACTCCGTTCTTGATCATTGGTGAACAGGCGTTTCCAGGTGCTATCCCAGCAGATCAGATAGAAGCAGCATTGGACGAATAAAAGTTTATTTGCTGAAACCAAAACCCATCTTTTTAAGATGGGTTTTTTTATTGTTTTTAAGTGTGCTCTATTTTATACTGCAACATGTGGCTAGGGTAAAAATAGGTCGTTTTTGTGCTGCTTGGTTAGCCAGTTGTCTAGTTACAGTAAGAGAGGGGGGGGATAGAATGAATAAGAAGTTTTTTCTGGTGTTTTTTCCTGTTCTTGTGGGCCTTTGCTCGTCTGC
>DVNO01000033.1 GCA_018714345.1 Candidatus Enterousia avicola
AAATACAAATAAAAAAACATCGTTTTTACGATGTTTTTGTTTTTTTATAACTTAAGATATTTTCTTTATTCGTCTAATGCGGCGTTCTGCTGCATCAAATGGGCTCTCTAAAAATGCGCGCGTTACCAAAAAAGAGACCTCTATATCAATATCATCAGCCGCCAAGGCCAGAACATTTATATCATCGTGATATCTATCTTCGCGTGCTTGATCTGGGCGTTCGCACCTTGATGCACGGATATGTCTATAGCGATTGGCCGCGATTTGCATGCCTGCCCCAGTTCCACAAATTAAAATACCTCTGGCTTTTTCATCGCCTAGCATTGCATCAGCTAAGGTTTTTGCTACATCAGGAAAGTCAACTGGTGTGTTTACGTCATCAGTGCCTAAGTTAACAACATTATACCCAACCGCATTCAGCATTTCTATTAAATACAATTTTACCCCTACCCCGCGATGATCTGCGGCAATATAAACTTTGGATATTGTCTTATTCATTTTTTTTGTCCTTTCTTTTTGCAAGTTTGCATTCCAGACCCGTATTCCCAGTTATGTTTAATGTGTAATATGATAATATGCCTGTCATTTGTGCGTTGCTGAAAATGTTAGCCGTATTTACCGTTGCTGGACCGTCCAGTGTTCCATGTAAGAATAAAGTATGTGTGTTTACCTTGCCTATAACTTTGCCCCCACGACCGATTACAACAGTCTCCGCAGTGATATTTCCGACAACATGTCCATGAATTTGAACGGTATGATCCGTCTTTATGTCGCCAGTTAATTTGCAGCCAGCGCCTATTATTGTCGGAGATGTTTTTTCTTTTGCGTTCGTAAATGCTAACATTTTCATTCCTTTACAAATTTTACTGGGTCAAAGGGCACCCCTTTATACCGAATTTCATAATGTAGGTGTGGGCCTGTTGAGCGTCCCGTAGAACCAGCCAAACCAACAACAGTTCCAGGTCTAACCCAATCACCACGAGCAACCGTTATTTGAGATAAATGGGCATATAATGTAGTAAACCCTAGCCCATGGTCTATTTCAACTGTTGTTCCGTAACCAACGCGTTCGCCAGCGGATACAACGCGCCCAGGTGCAACCGCCATAAGCTCGGTCCCGATTTTGCCCGCAAAGTCTATTCCACGGTGCTTTGATGGTTTGCCTGTGAATGGGTCATTTCTAGTGCCAAAGTTAGACGTAATTCGCATCTTTTCAACGGGTGCACCAATTGGTAAGATTTTATCAAGTTTTGCTAACCCATTCCATAATTCTAAATCATCCGCCAACTTTTGATATTTAGGATCCAGGTTCTTGTCGAATTCTATAGGACTAAATGCAGCCCCAACTAGTGGGTTTGAGAATTTATTGGCACTTTGTACAAGTTTTGTCTGGGTTAGTCCCAAAGAAGCTATTGTACTGCTTATGTTTTTCATATTTTCACGCAAAGAATCTATGTTGTCTGCTGCAAGATTTGATACGGTATCAAATATCTTTGTGTCTGCAGTCACAATTTCCTGCATAGATTCTAATAACTGAGCATTTTTTTTCTTTAATGCTTCATTCTCTGCACGTGTTAATTCAAATTCTGTTGATAGCTCAGAAAGTTTTGTGTATTCCGCAGAGTATTCGTCATTTGTAAACATCTCCGTTAAACGAGTATGAAGAAAGTCCAATTCCGCCCAAGTTTTGAGCCGAGTATTCATAAGCTCTTCTTTCTTTTCTGTGCTTAGCGACTTTGTGTTCAGTATCTTGTCGTCAATTACATTCAGGTCCCGTGCCAATTCATTATATTTCTTTAAATACACTTGTAAATCAGACATTTGACGTTCGTGTAAAGACTTTGCTTCGGCCAGTTCTTGGGTTCTTTTCTGAAGCAGTGGTCGATGGTACACAAAAACATAGGTTGACCATGTGGCCCAAATAATTAATCCCAACTTACCACAGAATTTCGTAAAGCGCCAAAAGCTACTTTGGCGAAAGGTATAAACATTTCCACGTGGTGTGTCCATTACCGTAAATTCCCGCGGTGGGAAAATACGTACTATCAGGCGCCATAATGCACGAAAAGGAGACGTTATAAACGCCCATAAAGATGTGAAATATCTTGTTATAAAATTTATCATATCCATCCTAGGGTAGCCAAACTATCTTCGATAGTCAAGCCGTCACGTAAAACAGGTTCATAATTCATTGGCAATCCAGCATAAAGGATTGTACCGCTTTTTACCCCTACTCTTCCGCGTAATAATACACGCTCAGCAGTCTTTTTTGCCCCGAATAATGGTAATATAGTAATGTCCCCGCAATGAGTATTCATTTCTGCAACTATCTCAGATAGTCGGTCCGCCGATACAATGGTACAAAAGTACCCCCGTGGTTTTGTCCTTGCAATACAGCGCCTTACCCACATGGTTAGATTTGCATTATGGTGGGCATTATGTTTTGCGGGGGTGCCGTGAAAATACGGGGGATTAGTAACAACTGCATCAAAAGTTTGCGATGTGCGCCATGTTAAAATATCCGCGTTTATTAACTCTATATCTTTTGTGTTCAATTCGGCATTTTTTTTGCAACAGGCTAACATTTCTGCCGATTTATCAATTCCAGTGATTTGTACGTTATCTGTGTGGGATGTTATGCATAAACTTACGCCGCCAGAGCCTATACCAACGTCTAGAATGTGCGCGTTTGGTTTCAATTTTGGTAGAAACGCCGCTAACCATACTGCATCAGATGTGGGGTTATAGGTGCCGCGCAGCATTTTAATGCGCCCGCCAACCAAGGTAAAAATTTCTTGTTTTTGTGCCATAGCTATATAATAATTCATCAAAATAAAAAGGCAAGTTTATGTTTGATGATACTATGATTGTACAAAGTGCTGTAAGTGCTTTTAATAATGCGGCATTGTCGGCGCCTGCGTTCTTTTGGTGGGCATTTCTGTCCATACCTTTATTTGTTATGGTTTATTTTTATGGAAAAAGTTTCGTTGAAAGATTTGGTTGGTCCGTTCGTAATATAAAATCAAAAATATCGCTGACTGTTGTTTTGTTTGTCTTTGCGTGGTTAATCTTATTCGGTGGAAATTATGGTGTGTTACGTGACAATGTTACGATTTTACCATTTATGATTGCCGCAATTGTTTTTGTCGCTTCGATATACGTGGGGTCTAATTTTAACCAATTAAATTTGCCGAAGTTGCGGTCTGCTACGAAAAAACAAAAATTAAGAATTATTTCTGTATGGATTTTGTTTTTTACGGTAATAGGCTTGTCTGACTTTCATGCTTGGTGGGGCCCGTTATTGCAAATGGGGGCGTTTGCGGCAGGTCTGCTAATCGGTAGAAAGGCTAAAAATGAAATGCGTCCATTGGCAGGAACATCTTTAATAATTTTTGCAACAACAGTTGCTATATTGATGCAACCAGAATTTTTCAGATTTGGACAATTGGGGAATTTGAGCGCAATACATTTAATATTCTTAATTGCTATTGCGCTGGTAACTGCTGCTGTTATAGCTTTACGTAACGTAAAGCCAAAATCATTTATAAGGCATAGCGCGTTTGTGAAATTAAAATGGTTGGCAAGATTTTTATCTGCATTATGTGTTGCTTTATTCGTATTGACAGAGTCTGTACCAATCTTTTTGGGAATGACCGTTATGCTGTTTGTAACTTTCGTTTTGTCTATAGTTCATTCAGAGAAAATACAAGAGCATTTAGATGAGAAATTGTTTGCAATTTTGCTTTGTCTGTTTGGTATTATTACCACTATGCCAGTTATAACGGCTTTGGGGATTGTTTATTGGACTTATCTTCCAAATGTTAATGTTTGGCAACAGTCAAAATTCCTGTTATAATTTGTTATATTTATTGAATACAAAAAATTGTATGAATAATGTATTATTCTTGGCGAAAAGAAACAAAATATAGGCCTAGAAGATATGATACATCCAACAGCAATTGTTCATGAAGGCGCCGTTTTAGGTGCTGATTGTAAAATCGGTCCATTTTGCATTGTGGGACCAAATGTAGTTTTAGGTGATCGTGTAGAACTTGTGTCTAATGTGGTTATTGATGGGAAAACTTTCATAGACGATGATTCTATTGTTTACCCTTTCGCGGTTCTTGGGGTTATGAGCCAAGACCTGAAATGGCAAGATGAAAATACCATGACGGGATTGCGCATAGGAAAGCGTTGTAAGATCAGGGAATATGTAACTATCCATTCTGGAACCCCCGCTTCTGATGGTACAGTAATAGGTGATGATTGTCAGATTATGGTGAACGCTCACGTCGGACACGACTGCAAAATTGGCAATAGTGTTGTTATGTCTAATTTGGTTCAGGTTGCTGGGCATGTGGAAGTGGAAGATTTTGCTATCTTGTCTGGTGGGGTAATGGTATTGCAATTTGCGCGTATAGGGCGTAACGCGTTTATTGGTGGCATGTCTGGTGTTGGTAACGATGTTTTACCATATGCAATATATGATGGTAATCCACGCGCGGTATACCGTACTATAAACAGAGTTGGTCTGATGCGGCATGGTTTTACAAATGAAGATATGCATGCAATTCACAATGTTTATTCTGCCGTATTTCGTGGGACAGAGGGAACTGTCGCTGAACGTTTGGCGCGTGTTAGAAAAGAAGTGAAAAATAATAAATATGCTATGGACGCAATAGATTTTATAGAAAATCGTTCAAAGCGTGGTATTGGTACTTCTAAAAATGCAGAATAAAAAAATGCGAATTTTCATAATAGCTGGGGAAGTTTCCGGGGATGTTCTTGGCGCACGTATAATGCAAGAAATGCAGGATGCTGAGTTCATCGGAATCGGTGGCGAGAATATGATTGCCGCAGGTTTAAAATCTTTGTTCCCTATTTCCGATTTATCTGTAATGGGAATAATAGAAGTTTTGGCAAATGCAAAGACATTGACGCGTCGCATACGTCAGACTTCCGAGGCTATAATTAAATCTAAACCTGATATCGTTTTAACTATAGATGCACCAAGTTTTGCAAAAAGTGTTATAAAACAAGTTCGAAAATCTTTAGAAGGTCAAAGGTTAATAAAGAACGGGCTTAGGTTTCATCATGTCGTTGCACCACAGGTTTGGGCATGGCGATCTGGTCGGGCAAAAGAATATGCGGCGATATTTGATAAGTTATATGCTTTTTTTGATTTTGAGGTGCCTTATTTTACAAAATATGGCCTAGATACGGTTGCCGTTGGGCATCCCATAGCAGACGGGCTTATAGGAAAATACAAAAATAAAAATTTAACCGAAGAAGACAAAGAAAAAATAATAACGCTGGTTCCAGGCAGCAGGATGTCAGAAGTTAAGCGTTTAATGCCTCTATTCCATGATGTGGTTAATCAGCTGGTTGCAAATGGTTATAGAAATTATAAGTTTATAATTCCAACAGTTGAAACGACAGAAAAATACGTTAAAAGTTGTATAAAAGGATGGCAAGTAAAGCCTGAAACTGTCGCTTCCAGTCAACGTTATGAAGTTTACTCAAAAACTTATATTGCAATTGTTGCTAGCGGAACTGTTTCTGCTGAATTAGCAATGTTACATATTCCAACAATAGTCGTTTACAAAATGAATCCTGTTACATTGTGGATTGGGCATATGCTAATAAAAATAAAGTGGGTGTCCCTTGTAAACATTCTATTAAATCGTTGTGTCTATCATGAATATCTTGGTGGTGCCGCAACTGCAGAAAATGTTTTGAATGAGGTGCAGCAATTAACCATACCATCTGTAAGGAATAAAATGATAGAAGAATTGAAGCATGCTGATAAATTGTGGTATCGAAAAGATGGGGCGCCAGCAAAATTGATAGCTGAATCTTTACGAAAGGAATTAAAAATAAAATAAAAAACCGCCTTTTCAGGCGGAATTTTTTATATTCCTAATCCTTCTGGTAAATTAGTCAATTCTACAGAATCATTTGTTACACAAACCCCGTCTCGGTCGCTGCCATCTATAGGGCAAACTTGATTGCTGATGCTTGGGGTAACGGTGCACCAGTCTGTCGTGGAAGGAATATTATCTGCACTAGGTTCAAATAATTCGTGCTTTAATATGTTACATTTCGCATCGTTTATGCCGTCTAGGCTGCCTAACTCAGATTTAAGTTTTACTGGGAAGCCAGCAATACATTTTGGACTTTTTCCCCATTTGCTTCGTCTGCCACCATTTTCCCAGCATAAGCAGGCTCCCCAAGACTGTGTATCTACATTTATATCGTAATCCCGAGGACACATGTTTTCCCCATCGCCAATTGCATATAATTCAACTAAGTTTTCTGTAATCTTTGAACCTTGGGTACCACCACCGTATTCTATAGAGTTAGCAAAGTTTGCTTCACATAGAGAAGATTCTTTGTATAGTCCTGTTTCTCCACTCTTAATAAACTGCAACTCTACGAAGCGTCCTTGTAAGTTCATACATTGCGTTGTTAGAATGTCGACAATTTGATTGTATATTTCTGTGGCAACCCCAGTAGGTCTTGGCGTATGATGAGATAGTATTTTTGCAGACACAGTCCCCGCTGTTCCATCTGCTTTGCTAATTCCGCTGGTTGTGTTGCTACTTAAGATGCCGTATTTCCTGTGCTTCCCAGCATCGCCATTTTGTTTGTATTCGCCATCTTTATCAAAATAGTACACTGTTTCTGAGTTATATATTCCTTTTGATGCAGTTATTACGTCAAAGCCTCCAAAAGCTTTTTCCATCATGTCTTCAGAACTGCAAGATTCTATGGATTTCAGCTGTTGTGCACATCTTGATACAGGTTTGTCTTTTATAGGATTGCCATTTTCGTCGTATTCATATAACGTAAACCATTCAAGTGCTTCACCAGTTTTGAATAGGCCACTGTATGGATAGTAAAAGTTTTCATAGCTAGACCCACCACCAAAGCTGTCAAAGCATTGTTTTACTACAGCACGACATGCAGTTAAAGTATCTGTCTCTTGCCTGTTATCTATATAGTCTGTGATTATATTTTGACCACCGGTCTCTTCATAGAACATCATATTGCAAGAGTTTATATAGTCACGGCACATTTCTGTAGATAATGTGACCTTATCTGGTTGTAGAATTACGCTGGCATCGCCTGTCAATTCAGCCATTGCTTCTGTTAATGCGCTTTCGCCATTCATATAACATGCTGATACAAAATCAAAGCAGCCTTGTTTTATCTCATTCACTTTTGATTGTTGGGCGTAATAGATATCAAGCATCGCCTTGTCAAGATATTCTTCCCACACAGTATCGGCAATTTCCACACATTTATCTAATTCTGGTTCTGCAAATTTTTTTACCCGAGTTTCAAAGTTTGTCACGAATGATTTATTAGATGTAATTTTTGATAATTTTTGGTCGGCCGCGTCTACACCATCAGCAAACTTTAGTAGGTTCCCAAGTTCGTAGAAGTTTTCTACACCAGCAATTGGCGCACCTGTTGATACGTCTATGAACTCTCCATTATCTAAGCACTTGTGATACCCTGCCCCGCATACCTCTTCACTAAGAATTGCATTTTCAACATTAGTTAGACATGTCGCCATATCGCTAGAATTATGATTCTGGCGATTTTCCACGCGAGCTAAATCCAATAACGCACTGCTCTCTCTTACGGCAGATTTCATTTCTTTTTGTTGATTTTCTATTGCAGATTGAACGGTATTACAATCCTGTTCTATCGCCATCAAATATGCTGTTATAGCACGTTGCAGTTGTGCGTCTGTACAATCAGCACGAACTGCCTCTCTGCATTGTGGATATACGGTATTGTATAAGTTCTGCCCATTATATGTTGCAATTATTTGACCAGAATCTGCCGTCCCAAATGCATTCGCAGTATCAAAGGCCAATGTTATGCTGTTTAAATCAGAATATTTACCAGAAACAGAAGAATCTTCACCCCTAATTGAGTTCATAATAGCCTGTAACAGCTGCTTTGATGCAGATGTATCGGCTGTAAGGGCGTTTTCCCCTTCTGATGCAGTTTTCATCGCAGTAGCTTGTTCTGCTGTCATTCCAACCACATCAAGATTTTCTGTAAATACTGTCAGTTGGTCGTTTGCATCCTGCATTACATCGCGTATCTCGTCCAAATCAAAAACCCTGTTACTACAAGAACAACGGCGATAGTCGTCGTTCTTAAGCTGACAGAACTGATCCATACAACTAAAATATGCACTTTTACATTGCTCATATTCCGCCCCAGTACGAGTCCCAGATACAGCCTCTGATACTGTGTCGATAGCGGCCCGCGCTGTTGTGCTTGCACTAGTTGTCGCAGAGCGGGATAATACACTGGTTACAGGGGTAGAAGAACTTCTTGTAGTAGTAGCACGAGAAATAGAGCTGGAAGTCCTGCCAGAGCTTGATGCGATTGGTATTATTGTTGCCGCCCTTGTAACTGCACTGCGGTCTGTTGTACCAGTTGCTGCTGTTGTTCGCGTAGTCTGGGTGTTTTGAGTGTTATTACGTGAAATAATTCCCTGGCCTGTGGTGGCTGTTCTAGATGTAACAGTTGTGCGACCACTAGCAGTCTTGGTTGATGCTGTGCGTGCAGATGTACTGTTGGTTTGATTTTGGGTTGTTGTTGATTGGCGATTCGTAGCGTTTTCATCACGAACGGCAGCATTGGTCGCGCCAATTAAAATTGCGAATATACTAATAAAAGATAGAAACTTCTTCATCTCTTATTGAATGTTAGCAAATTTGTGAAAATCAGAGCAAGTGTTTTATGAAGTTTATATTATGTATAAGAATTCTTTCTGGCGGACTTTGTCGCCTTTTTTATTTATTGTTCTGTATAATAAAGAGGTCAATTATGAATAAGTCAAGATTAGAAGCGTTTAGTGATGGTTTGTTTGCAGTTGTCATAACTATAATGGTATTAGAACTAGAAGCACCAGAGGAAGTTAGCTTAAGCTCTTTGGTGCCTTTGATACCGATTTTTCTAAGTTACGTTTTAAGCTTTGTATATGGTGCGATTTTTTGGATAAATCATCATTATCTGTTGGCTGCAACGCGGAAAATAAATAGCGCGGTGCTATGGGCAAACTTGAATTTCTTATTTTGGCTGTCTTTAATTCCGTTCTTTACCAGTTGGGTAGATGAAAATCATTGGGCGGCGATTCCTGTTGCAGCATATGGTGTGGCGTTGTTTATGGTTGTTCTTTCTTATCGAATACTAGAATTGGTTTTGTTTAGATTACATGATGCAGATGCACTAATAGTCAGAATATTAAAGTCAGGACGAAGAGAAAAAAGTTCTATGGTGGCGTTTGCGCTGGCTGTGCCATTGGCGTTCTTACAACCGTTTGTCTCGATGCTTTTATATATTGCTGTCGCTGTAATGTGGTTTTTGCCAGAGCATGGATTAGAACAGGCTTTGTCTAAAAAGGATATTTGCGAAATTAAGTAATCTTAGATTTTTCTGTTGCAAAATAAATAAAGTTAATATAATATATTCAGAAGTCTGCGGATATGGCGGAATTGGTAGACGCGCTAGTTTCAGGTACTAGTGGTAGAAATACCTTGGAGGTTCAAGTCCTCTTATCCGCACCATATCAAGGGGTTGTAGCTCAGCTGATAGAGCGCTACGTTCGCATCGTAGAGGTCGTGGGTTTGAGTCCCATCAGCTCCACCAGATATTGATTTTAAGGTTGCACGGGGATATGGCGGAATGGTAGACGCTGAGGACTTAAAATCCTTTGGTTATTGCAACCGTGTGGGTTCAAGTCCCACTATCCCCACCAAGATAAAGAAACAGGGACTGGCGACAGTCCCTGTTCTATTTTTTATTGCCTTTATTAATACAACTTGTGTTTGTTTTCCATAGATACTTTTATTAAGTACTTTTTGTAGTCGCTGTCTTTTAAAGAATCTATGATTTGTGTAAGTTGTTTTTTGTTTATAAAGTTACGCCTGTATGCAATTTCTTCAATGCATGCTATTTTTAAACCCTGGCGTTCTTCGATGATTTGAACAAAGTTGCTAGAATCCATAAGGCTTTTAGGTGTTCCTGCGTCTAACCACGCATTTCCACGTAACATAGGCACTACTGACATTCTATGCTCAGCAAGGTACATATTGTTAAGATCTGTTATTTCGTATTCGCCACGTGCAGATGGCCTTAATGTTTTGGCTTTTTCAACCACGTCATACGGGTAGAAATATAGACCAACAGACGCGAAGTTTGATTTTGGATTTTTAGGTTTTTCTTCAATAGATATCGCATTAAGTTTGTCGTCAAATTCTACAACACCAAATCTTTCTGGGTCAGATACGTGATATGCAAAAATTGTAGCACGTTTTCCTTGATTCTTTTTAACTTCTTTGCGAAACCATGGCAATTGACCGCCCATATGGAAAATATTATCACCAAGAATTAAGCAAACATCGCTTTTATCAATAAACTTTTCACCTATTGTAAAAGCTTGGGCTATTCCCTGTGGCTTTTGCTGAATTTCATAATGAATGCTCATACCAAGATTGGAACCGTCACCAAATAGGCGCTCAATGTTTGGGGTATCCTGTGGCGTTGAAATGATAAGCACATCACGAATGTCAAATTGCATCAATGTCGACATAGGGTAATATATCATGGGTTTGTCATATACTGGCAAAAGTTGTTTTGAGGTTGTCTTTGTCAGCGGATATAGTCTTGTTCCACTGCCGCCTGCTAGGATTATGCCTTTCATAGTAACGTCTCCTTAGGTATAGTCTTTTCCTGTATCATAGTAAAAAGTGGACGAAAAGCAAGTTTTTTGTCAAAATTTTGTACTTGCAGAAATTACCAAAGATTGATAGTATTTTGTTTGCTTTTCGGCGAGAGTGAATTTGCATTAAATTTTGGATGTGTAGCTCAGCTGGTTAGAGCGCTTCGTTCACATCGAAGAGGTCGTTGGTTCGAGTCCAATCACATCCACCACAAGTTTTATTGGCTTGATTTTTTAGCAATTTTCTGATATACTTCGACTCAAGAATAACGGGCAATGATTGTCCGATTTTTTATTACCCCTGCATTTTCTCTGCAGGGGATTTTTTACCCCAAGGAGAATTTTATGTACAAATACATCAACCTGTTTTCAGGTATCGGCGGCTGGGAATTGGGATTGCAGGACCTGCCAATGGAGAACGTGTTATCTTGCGAAATTGATAAATATGCACGGCAAACCTTTCTTGCAAACTTTCCTGACCTGCCCTGCGTAAAAAATAATAATTATCCAACCGATATTCGTGAATTAAACCCGCAAGATATTCCAGAATTTGATATTTTGGTCGGCAGTCCCCCATGCCAGTCATTTTCTATGGCCGGGCTTCGTAAAGGGCTGAAAGACGAAAAAGACGACAAAGGCAATATGTTCTTTTACGTCTTGAATATTATAAAGCAACGTCGTCCAAAGGCGTTTATACTGGAAAACGTAAAAGGATTACTTACTGCCGAAGGTGGCAGAAGCTTTCGTGTAATACACGACTTGTTCAGAAATGCTGGTTATTCATTTCATTATAAGGTGATAAAGGGTTGTGATTGCGGTATACCTCAAATAAGACAGCGTGTCTTTATGGTTGGTTTTCGTGGCGAGAACCAAGAAACTAGTACTTTTAAGTTTCCAGACCCTGTACCGCTAAAGTTTACAATGCGCGATGTATTTAGGTGCGAAACATGTAATAGAGATATAGGCTGTACTGTCATGACCCACAGCAGCGGGAAGAAATTCGGTCAACCCCATAATTCAGAATATTACTTAGTTGATGGTGTGCCCAGAAAAATTACAATTGAAGAAAGTCAGAAAATTATGGGAATACCAGATGATTTCATATTCCCTGTTCCTAAAAGTCAGAGATATAAACAACTTGGAAATGGCATAATACCAGATTGTGTCAGATTGGTTGGTCAATCTGTTGTTAAATACTTGCAAGATAATATTATGGAATATTATAATTTAGTAACATGCGAAAGTTAGTTATTAAATTATTTTCTTTTTTTATATTGTTTTTATCGGCAATCCCGGCCTTTGCTTTTGATATAGGCGATTTACAGCAATGTCAAAGTATAGCTATCAAAAAAATGTCTTTGTCTGATACACCGCATAGAAAGAATAGCACTGCGACAGAGTTTTACGGAAATAAAAGTTTGCAAGATTTTTTCGGTGAAGATAAGGTTTATTTTGAAACAGAGTACATTTATAAAAACGACGACTCTGAAATTATATTAAGTGGTGATGCCACTTGGTATCACATTCCGCAACCTTACAATAAAAACAAGAAAAGATATCGCCTACGTTATCAAAAAAACGATGTTATGTTAGCATCTGCACCTAAGGATATATTAACAATATGTCGAAAGGAGAATCAGCAGATTATTATGGTGATAACTAAATCTGGTTCAGAGGTAGAAGCAGAATTATTTAAGTTATTGGAGATTAATAATTTCGATGTAGAAGAACCGTCATTTTGGCAGCTGTTATGGGGAACAAAATCAGAAGAAACATCGGAATATGAAATAGAGGAAGAAAAGTTATCTATACCGAAAATTCCGGAAAAATCATGGGTGCGTGTTTACTTTACCCCAGGTCCCGATTGTGAAAACAATATCATCGCAGAAATCAATCAAGCAAAGAAGATAGATATAGCCGTCTATTCTATCACCAACCAGAACATAGTTGATGCGCTGGTTGCTGCAAAAGACAGAGGTGCAAAAATCAGGATTATCACAGACAGATTGCAATCTGCTGGTAAATATTCGTTGGTAGAAGAATTAGAAGAGTCCGGAATACCAGTCGTAACAAATATAAAACACAAGATAATGCATAATAAATTTGCTGTTTTTGATGGCAAAAGAATAGAAAGTGGCAGCTATAATTGGACAAAGAGTGCAAGTGAATCAAATGCAGAAAATTGCATGTTCTTTGACCAGGAAGATAAATCGTTTACTAAGCAGTTTAATTATTTATGGAAATTATATAACAAAGAATAACTTTTAATTAAAATGGGTTAAGCATCGTGTAAGTGCTTAACCCATAATTTATAAGAAAGGTAACTGGTTTTAAATTGTGCCCTCTTCTTCCAGTTTTTTTATGCAACGCACCAGACCATCGTACCAATGTGGTATGTCTATATTAAATGTATTTTTAATTTTTGACTTATCAAGCACACTGTAAAACGGTCGTGTTGCAGCTGTTGGATATTCTGAAGATAAAATCGGTTTAACTTTGCAATTTCTTTCCCCAAGCTTCATAATTGCAGTTGCAAAGTCATACCAAGAGCATACCCCCTCATTTGTGTAGTGATATACACCACATGTTTCTTGTGAAATTTTTGGTAAAACTTTTACTATCGCATCTGCTAAATCTGCCGCATAGGTAGGCGTGCCTATTTGATCGTATACGACATTTAAAGATTCTTTTTCTTTGCCTAATCGCAGCATGGTTTTTACAAAATTATTTCCGTTCTCAGAATATAACCATGCGGTTCTTATTATAACAGCTTGGTTATTATGCTTTAAAACAGCCTGCTCTCCCGCCAGTTTGGTTTTCCCGTAAATAGAAACAGGGTTTGTTGCATCTGTCGGTTTATATGGTGTATGCGCCGTTCCATCAAATACATAATCTGTAGAGATATGAACCAGCTTGCAGCCAGTTTTAGCAAGATTTTCGGGCCCAACTGTATTAACCTGTCTGGCGAGTTCTGTATCTGATTCTGCTTTATCTACGGCGGTGTATGCAGCGCAATTTATAATTGTGTCGATTTTGTTAGACGATACAAACTGTTGCACTGCGTTAAAGTCTGTTATGTCTAGTGTGCCAGCATCTGTTGCAATTGCATCTGGCAGGCGCTTTTGAATCTCTTTGCCAAGTTGGCCATTACATCCAGTTATCAGGAACATCTTTTAATCCTTTTGCTATTCTATCCTTTTCGGACGTTATTACTTTATCTGTCGGGATTCGCCAATCTATACCTATTTCTGGGTCGTCGTATCTGATTCCAAATTCAGATTCTTTGCAATAAAAGTTATCGCACTTATACGCAAATATTGCCGTATCACTTAATACTGAAAAACCGTGTAAAAATCCACGTGGTATAAATAATTGACGTTGATTTTCCGCGGACAGTTCAACCGCGACGTGTTTCCCAAAGGTCGGCGAGTCTTTACGTATATCAACCGCAACATCAAGAACAGTACCATGTAAAACACGAACCAATTTAGCTTGGGCATGTTGACCCAGTTGGCAATGTAGCCCCCTTATAACGCCATAGCAAGATTTAGATTGATTATCTTGAACAAAACGATTTGTTATACCGTTTTTTATAAACTCGGCTTCATTATAGCTTTCGAAAAAATAACCGCGAGCATCATTGAATACCCGTGGTTCAACTATAATTACACCGTCAATTTCTGTTTTTATGAAATTCATCTTTCCCCCAGTTTTTCTGTACCACAGATATAGTAACCAACTATATAGCCATATTCAAGACTTATTTATGGCATGGGGAAAAAGCAGACTTTTTATCTTAACCCTTTTGCGCGACAGCAAGCGGACGCCGCACTGCGCCAATCAGAATATTTCTTTGATGGGGTGCGTAAATCTTGCCATGCTTGCCAACCACTGCATTTCTTATTATCGCCTGTGCCACTACATTTTGCATATCTACGTAGCGTACATGTTTGATTTGATGTCTTCCCTGTATCTGTCGTGCACTTTACAACGACAGTTTGATTTCTTGCGTCGTCTTTACCAAGTTCTTTTGACGATAATAATTGATACGCATTTGCGCTGTAGACCGAAGTTACTACTAAAAATAAAGATAGAACAATTCTTTTAATCATCTTTCATAACCCCCTTTCTTTACTTAATTATAGACAATAGTTTTCATAATTACAATGGGGAATTATTCGCTGGTTGTCCAAGGTTCGTCATTCATAACAAGAAAATATAGTTCGGCATTTTCTGTGCCGGGATTTCTAATGATTGGTCGCACAACGTAAATGTCCACATTACAAGCATGATTATTTTTTTGCTCTTGAATTTCTTCTAAGTTAAAGTGAAATTTATTAGCAAAATCCATTGCTTGTAAAAAAGCGGCATCATCATCAGCAGCGCTATATGAATCCCCAAGCCACATTAGCCACATTCCATAGTTTACCATGTTCTCTTGTCCTTGTAAGTCATCTGCCGATAAAAGTGTTAACGGTTTGAATTCAATGTCATTGGTAAAGTCACCTGTACTGGTTTCTGTCCAATCGTATGCGTCACCAAAGAATCTTAGTGTGCCATATAGAAGCCCACCTGCACTTTCTAACTTTGCTAATGCGCCAGCATTTGCAAGCGTAGATTGAAATAACCAGTCTTTTACGCGGCCAGATGTCATGCTGCTGCGTGCTACTTTTGCGGCATTTCGTAACTGTTTGCCGCCAGTATTTAAAGCCTTTACGGTTTTCCATGCTTTTGCAATTACATTCCCACGTTGCGCGGGTTTTAAAACACTTCTTAGAGAACGACGGTAGTCGTTTAACGATGAAAAAGTTTCACTGTATTGTTTATATTTTTTTACGTTTTCGTCATTCTTGGCAAGGTCGTCCATTGCTTTGGTATAATTTTCTATTTCCTTGGACTTCTCGGTATATTTCGCGTTTTCTTTAATGCGGCTAATTTTTTTTAATTCGTTCATCGCCTTTTCTCGTTTTTGGGCAAGTCTGGCATAGTCCATTACTGCGGTTTCTTTACGTAATGTCCGCATTGCTGTTGATAACGTTTTTAAAGATTTTGAAGCCCTTGCGGCTTTGGTCGCCCCCAAAATGGCGGCACCACCACCAGCCGTTGCAACCGTTATAACCACGTCTAAGCCTATTTCTAGATATGAAATCCATTGTAAATTAACGTCTCCTGCAACATAATAGTCGTTCGTATCACCTTCTATGTTAACAGTTTCTTTCATAGCAAGGTTTACCATGGTTGTATCGTTTGTAAGGGCCGATTTCCCCGTGCATTGACCGCTTTTTGGGAAAATGTTATCTATATTTTCTTCTATATATTTCAAAGAAACAGTATTGTTTTTTTCTGGACCTATAAAGTTGCTTAGTGTTCCTGCCTCTACCACCATTATTCCATACCAAGCAGGATCTGTGTTCGTCCATACGGCGTTATTATCCCGAGGATCAACCCTTGGGTTTGGATCACCGGATGGCAATGATTGTTTTTCACCTAAGGTTATACGCTGTTTTAATATCTTTGGTTGCGTTTCATAGTTTATAACTATTTCGCGACCGTTAGGAAATGTATATTTTATTGGAATAAAAGTTATTGTTTCATCTTCTTCTACATTTGCTATTTCTGGGCATTGCATTACCTGACGTAATACGTCTGTATCTTGCATTGTTTGGCTAATCCAATTACTCATATCTTGTTCAGAGGCGTTTTCTGAAATGTTTGAAGATTTTTGTGCAAGTGCATTTTCAAATACCGCTGTTGCGCAAGTAGTATCGTCTGGTTCATAAGCAAGTAATTCTTCTACTGGTATGAAATCTGGGGAATCAGTTGGCAAGGCGACATCTTGACTCATATCAGCGCAAAGCGCCACATTTGTGGCGCAAAGCGAAAATATAAAAGATAAAAATAATATTTTTTTCATTAAAACTTAGTCATCTATTCTTATAGTTTCATCGACAATCATGTTTTCTGTTGATACTTCAAGAGTGTCTGGATCGTATACGTAAAAACCTGCATACATGTCTATATCATCTTCGTTCCAATCACATTTGCCCTTATCTTTTACAGAAGAAATGATTGTATTTTTTACATTTGACCATTGTTGTGTATCCATTATTAGGACATTTCCACGAGAACCATCTGGGTTTATTTCATACAAAACGTAATCGTTTTCATTTACACAGTATGTTTTCCCTAATATTGGTTTAAAAACTTTTGAGTTCAGGTCATCATTTGCCTGGCCGTCACCACAAACTGTGTAACAACCCTCATTATGATCCACGTCTTGGCAGTTTATTATGTCATTTGATAACCCAGAGTCCACAAGACTGTACAATGTCCCACCTGCTTGTTGTGCAACATTGCTACCTATCTGATATACCAAGGCACCCGCATCAATAAATTTCGTTAATTTTTTAGACAAGTTAGCACGTATTACTTTGACATAATTTTTTATCCCCGTTTTTAATACACCCTTCCCAGCATAATTTGCGAAACCTCTCATATTTTGTTTCATTCCTAGGTCTATCGCTGAACGAGCCAATAAACGCCCACCAGATTTAGATAAGCTTTTTGAAGCGGCTTTACCACCAACTTTTGCAATACCCTTGGCCGCGGTTTTTAGACCGGCACCTATTGCAGCACGTCCTGCTGTTACAACTGCACCACCAGCACCACCTGCAAAAAGCGTAAGAATTGTTGCAACCGCTGTGGCACCCCATCCAACTATGTCAATCGTCATTTGCCATGACCTATTGTTTTCGCACAGTATCGCACCACGCTTTTGCATAGTTGTATCCAATACTTGAGATATTTCAATCAGTATATCATCCCAACTTATGTCTATCCCATAATCTGCATCAACCACGTCGCCTGTTAAATCTACCAAAGCAGGTTTGTACTTATATAAATTGTCCCCATCCCCAAGAAAATCTAGAACGAAGGCGTCGTCCAGTCTGGTAGTTTGGTCAACTTTATTAGCATTTACGTATGCTGTTGCTAGGTCTACAAAGAATTCTCTTTGGGCAGCAGTATCCGGCCCCAATATGTTATCAACAATCACGGTGACTATGTCTAAGTCATCGTTAGAGAAGTCGCCTTGGGAACCATACCTCATTCTTCGCCTGACAGAATCCCAATCTATCGTCAGTCGTATCTCTGGGTTGTTATAAATTATGGTGTCTATATTTTTACTGAATAAATCAGGGTAATTAGAGCACGTTGTTCTGTATGATGCCGCGTCAGCAACCGCACCGTTGTAGTCCGGGGTTAGTCCGTTTGCTGCTTTTTCTATCTGTAAATACAGTTCACATGCAACTAGTTCATCGCAATCTGTATAATTTTGACATTCTGAAGAAACAGCGGCATTTGCCGTAGAAAAAAAAGCAAATGGAACTAATAAAAAGAAAATATTTTTTAATTTAA
>DVNO01000002.1 GCA_018714345.1 Candidatus Enterousia avicola
GCTCGAAACAATACGGCAGCATATCTCGCAATTTCGGCGCTTCTAAAATTAATAACCCATCATTGTATCTAAAACACCCAGACCACATTTCTTCTAATGATGGTAAATCTAACATTTTAAGTTTTGTATTATTGGCAAAGCAATTATCCCACATATATTTAAGTACCGGCAGACTTAAGGAACATATATCTGAATTATATAAGAAACAGTTAGTTCCCATATCCTCTAATTTTGGCAACTCTAGTTTCTTTAGCCCCCTATTATACTCAAAGCAGTTATAACGCATGATTCTAAGGTTTGGTAAATTTAGAGAAGATATGCCGGTATTATACAAAAAACAATTTGCATTCATTTTCTCTAATTTTGGCAAATCAAGCGACTTTAATTTAACTGCGCCCTTAAAACAATTTGCACCCATTATCTTAAGTTTAGGGGCATTGATTAACTCTATATCGCTTCCGGAAAAAAAACAATTATCGCCCAATTCTTCCAATTCTGGCAGTTTCAATTCTTTTATCGCCGTAATATTAAAGCAATTTTTCTTAATTCGCTTTAATCGTGGTGCATTCAATTCAGCCAAAACTAAATTTACTGTAAAAAAATTATTTGGTAAAATCTCTGTATCGGGAAGACTTAAATAGCGAACAAATTTTCCAAAATTTTTTGGCACTTCCGTAATTTCTCGTATACCCGGCAATGTTAATGCCACTATCGTGCCATTTTCTAACGTGGCAATTGGCATTCCACCGACAAAGAAAGAATGCGTACCATCTACATTTTTTCTTACACTAACAGAGTTATTTTTTACGACGCTATTAAACAAAGACACCAAATATGAATTATCGCCTGAAGATTGACCAACTTCTCGAAAACTTTTGGTCTTAAAATCAAATAAAATAGTATCGAATAATAATTCACTATCTTTGTTTATTTCAACTATTTTACCGTTACATACATAAAACCCGTCACCAATATAAATATTATTTTTTTCATAGTTAAATTTTACGATTTTGCCATCAAGCAATATATAATCATCAGGCAAAGATATTTTCCTTGAAGAAAAATCTACATTGAAGTGATATTTTATAGCATCTGCCAACCCAGGTATAATTCTGTCTGGTTCGGAATTAAATGTATTATCTGGATTTTCAACAGAATGGTTGTACCTATTTTTTATACTAATAAAACCACCCGTCTTTAATACTTGTATAGAAATCACAGATGTTCCATATTTATCTTCTCTTTGCGGGTGCACAAAGTCTTCACGCTTTATATTTTCTACGTCCTTATGAACCGCATTTATTATGTAGTAGTTTTTAAATCTTTGTGCATCATTAAAAGTACATAATTCTTCGCCGCGCTTAAAATATTTTTTTATTGCGTTTTGCTCTTCTAAAGAATTTACAACATAGGCATCATATCCAGCTATACTCAACAAAGCGATAGGATCTTCATGATTTATTTTTTCAATTATTTTAATGTTCTTTAAAGATATTAAATATTCCATGATTGGTTCTGCTTTACGCCCGGCGTATTTCACTATCTTATCCAAATTTGGAATATCTAAAATACCATTATCATAATTGCGAATAGCCTTTGCAAAAGCTTCTCCATTTTGTTTCTTTATGATATCAAACATTGTTTTTTGCATGACAAAAACTCTCTTTTGTCAAAAATAATACAAAAAAATACTTAATATGCAAGAAAAAATACTGTTTGGTGGCAAAAAAAGACCGCCCCAAACGGGGCGGATTTTATCAGAATCTATATGAACCAGATAGTTTTATATTATGCAATTGTATCGCGTCATTGTACTGATAGCGATAGTCAACACCTATCTGAATTCCATTTGCAGACAAGAATTCTATACCGCCACCTATATTCGCCCACAATGGATCAATATCCACATCGTATTTAGTATAGGTATCTGCCAAAGCAAACTTATACTTTACGAAATCTGGCGTTCCCAATACATCATATTCTACCCCCACAGACGCGTATGGACGAATTTGGAACCATGCCGATGGATATATACGCTTCTGCGCAATCAAGGAATAACCAGGTGTTAAGATTAAATACCCGTCCGATTCCATATCCATGTAATCTTGCCCACCAGCCTTTTCAGAAAGGTTAAAGCCAAAATTGTATCCAAAACGGGCATAGGCATTACCAACGATATATTGATTCAACCAGTCATGCATTAGTCCCCATTCACTTATCAAACTGAATGCGCTGCCACTTCCATCAATATTATCTACAAACGTTTGATTTCTGGAAACATCTAGCAAATGAGCGTCTAAAAATGCATTTCCATACAGACGGGTCTTCTCTCCCAAAATCTTCATCATATATGCACCTGCCCCAATATTTAAATTATCAACGTTAACATCCACGGTCCCCAAAACAGATGTATTTGGAAGATAACCCAACTCAATAGCATCGGAAGTATCACTAGAAGAATTGTTCACATGTGCGCTGATTCCAAAGATAGTTGTTTCAGACGCCTGCCAATCAAAACCACCTGCCAAGCTGAAACGCTGACCATCCGCATGCTTTCCATCTGATACGTTCTGGAAGAACATGCCATAATCAAAATCTAACCAAGCTTTCTTCAAATTGCGGTTTCGATTCCATATAAATTCATCCAACATGCGGTCTTCAAAATCCCTGAAGTTCGTATGTTCATTCAAAGCGATACTGCCGGCAATCTGTTCCAGTTCTCTTGGTTGGAACAAACGACTAAAGCTAGCTAAAACTCTGCCGTCACCAGTCATATTGTAATATTCCATTCTGTCGTATAGTTCATTCGCCATCTGAGACAAATTCGTCCCCATAAATATCTGCGGAATTATCTCTATCGGGGAATTATTATAAAACGCTGTATTTTGCAACTGAGACGCTATTAAATTATCCAAAGCCCCCGCAGAAATATACTCGCCCGCAGTATGAGGAACTGTTTCTGCAACAACTGGTTGCAACTTGAATATATTAACCGGTCCACCAAAGTTTGGATCAAATACAACATACAAACTATCCGCAACCCCATCGCCATCTGTATCACGTTCAGAAATATAAATAGGTGTTGTACCATCTTCACTTATTGTACCGTCACTAGCTGGACGCAAAGTATCTGCATAATCTATGCAAATGCTGCCATCTGCGTTACAGAACTTAACGTCCAAATTACGAAGTTTTTCAAACGCGCCCGCTATTTCTATACCATTTTCCGCATGTAACAACCAGATAGCTGTACCCTGATCAACTGTATCAAATAGAGATATTCCTACTTGCGGCTTTGTACCTGCATCCCCCATAACAATACCAGATATATTAGAAACAAATTTATCTCCAACAGTTATCAAAGCTTCACCATTGTCAGCATTTACAATTTCACCCTTTTTATTATCATCTGTTACCTCTATAGAAGCCCAATAATTCTTAGGGCTTTCGCTACTTGGCATAATCGCCGCCCATAAATCACTAGTGTTACTAAACGTATAATTTCCAGCTATGTTCAAACTATTAATTCCCCAGAAATCAACACCACCAGAAACATTTCCCCCCACGGTTGCATTAAGCCAGCTATCTGGTGAAGTTTTACCAAAATGCAAATTATCACCGATTACATCACCTGCAATATTCACAACTGATGCATTTATGCTCAAATCCCCAGACATTTGATTAACACCAGCAGCTTCAAATGTATTTGTATTTATTACGTATTGATCGGCAGAGATATTGACCGCCCCGTCAGAATAATTCTGATACAGAACAGAATTTTGCGTCGAGAACAAATCTGTAACACTTACACCCTGCCCCATTAATTCGACATCACCAGCTTCACCAACCACAAAATTATTAGACTTTATAAAACCAGCACCAGAATCAAGGCTTAAAGACCCCGTATTAGTAACAGAATCTATAGAAATATCGTTCGTTGCGTTCACAGCCAGATTTCCAGCATTGTCTATTACGTTAGCTGTGAATGAGTCCGTATTAAATACAGTATTCGCACCACTCAAAATATTGACATCGCCCCCGAAAGTAGCCGCACCGGTTATATCAAATATTGCATCACCCGAATTTGCATAATAGTTTCCCGTCGCATTTAACGACGCACCAGAAACAGTTACGTTTGGTGTCAGCAAATTAAATGCCCCCGTACTTCCAACGCCTTTTACAACGTCACCAGCAACAGAAATCGCCCCAGCAGACACATTTAAATCAGGCGTATAAAATGCGTTTTCATCAGCCGAAACGCCAAAGTTAATCACAGCGCCATCTACAACACTGACACCAGCCAAAGTAATATTTGGACTTCCTGCGACACCTTTTGCTATCAAATTCAAAGTTCCCGCATTAACTATCGCACCGCCGACAGTTATTTGATTTTGTGCAGTCAATGATAGCGTCTTTCCGCTTACTAAGCCAATACCCTCTACAACATTTATGGCATCATTTTCAGAAACCAAACTCAAATTGTCACTGGCAACAGCCAATCCTGTGTAAGATACACTTGCCCCGTTATAAGACGTGATGCCATTGGCAATATTAATGGCTTTCTCTGATGAAATTTGTGTTCCTCTTGCGATTAAGGCAGCCCCATCAGACAAAATCAGCTGTCCGACATCTGCGTCATCAGCAACGATATCAACTGTCGCGCCGACGCCAACAGTAACGTCACCAGATACAGATAACATTTGCTGATTTGTTGCGATGCTATCCCCCAAAACCAACTTATTATTGTTGCCTGAAACATTTATGCTGCCAAACTGCATTATATTTGCGGCCAAAATTGCACTGTAAACGTTATTAGAATTTCCTGAAATATTTACAGCCCCACCTACTGACAATGTACCATTTTCAGACGACATTTCAAAGCGTTGTACACCGGCATTAGCGACATAAACGTCCCCCTTGCCCGTTTCAACACCAGAATTTCCGAAGTTCAAATTGCCACCGATGCTTATTCCATCGTTCACAGAAATAGTTTTTACAGAACTATTTACATTTAGCGTACCACCACTAACTACTATGTTTTTAGCGACGTCAACACTACCAATCAAAGCACCTAAATTCAAGCTGCCACCAGATACTCCTATCGAGCCAACACTCATCGCACTGACATTTGAAGCATCCTGCGAGTCAGACCCGTTTATATTTGTAACACCACTATTATTATTAAGAGCACCTGAAATACTTATACTTTTCGCATTAATATCTGTATTTCCACCTTTATTAATAACATTCCCAGAAAAAGATATACTCCCGTCACTAGTTGGCGATGAAACACTTAAGGTTCCAGAATTATTAGTAACACCATTTAACTGCACATTCGCAGCTTTCAACGACATTGTCCCAGCATTAGAAATATTTTCCCCAACGACCAAATCCGTACCAGATTCAATATCTGTATTAGAACCACTAAAAGTTTCTATTCCTTTACGAATCGTTACCCCAGCCCCAGACAGCGCATCTATATCCAATGTTGCATAATTTGTTATAGAATCTGCTGATAAGACCGGTGCAGACAAAGTCATATTCGCATTTGTATTGTACCCTGTTGCGTTACCATCGCTATTGTATACAACACCATTTACTATGGCACTTTTTATATCAAATGCAGTATCAGTTACAGTTAACTTAAAGCTGTTTAATTTATTAGAAAATGCCCCACTCCAATCACTACCTGCGCCAAAATTTAATGTTCCGGTGGTCAATGAAAACGCATCCTCTTCTGACATAGAGCTTAAATTCAAACCATATGCAAATGTAGTTGTTCCACCAACATTTATTGTCAAATCCCCTGTACTAACAAAAGAATACGGATTTAAAGTGGTTCCACCCCCGATAATATTTAAGTTAGCAGCGTTTAAAATCATACTACCACTATTTGACACAACGCCAGAAACTATTATATCCCCACCAGCATCTATAGTCATACTAGACGCATAATTGTTTATTCCCCCAGTCACGTCTATCGTACCAGTAGCATTTATTGTCATAGCCTGAGCGTCATTTATATTTTCTATAAAACCCGGTGCCCCAGCATCTTTATCACCTATATTTATGTTTGCTGCATTTATTATAGTACTTCCGCTTCCAGAATTAGAAAAACTAAACATAGACAAATTCCCGGAAACATCCATGCTGGTATTACCACCAGTTATCGCAACCGCACCAGTCTTAACTGATCCTACATTTTTAATTGAAAAACCTTCAGCTATAGACACGCTGTTATTAACGGAAAAAGAACCCACATTTTCAATATTAAGCCCCCCCAATGCATCCACTGCCCCGATCGAAACGTCTATAGGGTCATTCTGGTTGGCGGACGCCGTTCCTAGCGTCAACGTATAACCAGCAGCCACGTTCAAATTATTATTAATAGTTATTCCTGTTCCAGAAAGCACTGTAAAATTACTACTTATATATTGCCCGGCAAAAAAATCATTATATCGCCCTGCGTCTTCTGGAATAGGACTTCCAATAACCATATTATCTACAGATATTTCACCCGGCGCATCATAACCGTTTTCTAAATTATCTGACGTTCCATTAACTGTAATAGCAGCTTGCGCCCCCAACGGTGCCAAGCACAGCATAAAAAATATTGTCTTTTTCATCATAATTTTTATTTCTTTCCAACCAAATTTATGATTATATTATTGCACACTTTGTTAAATAAGACAAGACAGAACTAAAGTGGAAAAAATATATTTTAGGAATAAGGAGAAAAAAGTATGTTTTCTATAAAGAATGTCCACGCACGTCAAATTATGGATAGTCGTGGTAATCCTACTATCGAATGCGATATAACATTAGAAGATGGTGCATTTGGTCGTGCAGCAGTACCATCTGGCGCATCCACAGGGTCTTTTGAAGCTTTGGAATTACGTGATGGTGGTTCTGCATATATGGGTAAAGGCGTTCTTACAGCCGTAAAAAATGTAAACGAAATCATTGCCCCAGCAATTATTGGTATGGACGCATCCAACCAGACCGCATTGGACGAAAAAATGTTGGCTTTGGACGGGACCCAAAACAAAGAAAAATTAGGTGCAAATGCTATATTGGCA
Source organism: Candidatus Enterousia avicola (assembly GCA_018714345.1). Lineage (GTDB taxonomy): Bacteria > Pseudomonadota > Alphaproteobacteria > Rs-D84 > Rs-D84 > Enterousia > Enterousia avicola. The sequence continues at coordinate 7,080 of DVNO01000002.1, forward strand.
GTATCTTTAGCAGCGGCCCATGCAGTTGCATGTCAAAAGCATATTCCACTATATAAATACATAGCTGAAATTTATGGGAATCCAACCCCAGTCGTTTTGCCACGTCCTATGATGAACATAATAAACGGCGGTGCACACGCAGATAATGGTCTGGACGCACAGGAATTTATGATTATTCCAAACGGAGCAAAATCTGAAACAGAAGCTATCCGCATGGGGTCTGAAGTATTCCATAATTTAAAATCTATATTAAAGAAAGGCGGCAGCTCAACAAACGTTGGTGACGAAGGTGGGTTTGCACCAAACTTTCATTCCTGCGCTGAAGCATTAGACACAATAATTGAGGCGATTCGTTCTGCTGGCTACAAACCAGGCGAAGAAGTATCCATTGGTCTAGACGTTGCATCTTCAGAATTCTATAAAGATGGCGTATACTCGTTTGAAGGCAAAGAAATGTCTGCAGACCAGATGATTTCGTTCTACGAAGACTTAATTTCTAAATACCCGATTATTTCTATTGAAGACGCATTAGCGGAAGAAGATTGGGAAAATTGGAAAAAGTTAACAGAAAAAATCGGTGGCAAATGTCAATTAGTCGGCGATGATTTATTTGTAACTAACCCACGTCGTTTAAAGAAAGGTATTGAATCTGGTGTTGCAAACGCAATTTTGATTAAAGTTAATCAAATTGGTAGCCTGACAGAAACGTTACAAGCCATAAAAATGGCCCAAGACGCAAATTATGGTGTTGTTATTTCTCACCGTAGCGGCGAAACAGAAGACACAACAATAGCCGATTTAGCGGTTGCAACTAATGCGGGTCAGATAAAAACAGGTTCTATGTCGCGTACCGACCGTATGGCGAAATACAACCAATTGCTAAGAATAGAAGAAGAACTTGGCAACGCCGCAAAATATGGTATATAATACCAACAAAAGAAAAATATGACTATAAATACAGACCTTTTATTACTAGTCACGAAATACATACTGGGGGTTATAATTGCAGTGGCAATTATACTTGCCCCAGCATGGCTGGCACGCCAGACAAAAAAAAGTAAACAAGACATGATTCTTGTACGTTTAGGCAGCTGGATTTTGGCTTGGACTGGAATTGGTTGGTTATGGTCGTTATTTTGGTCTTCAAAAAAGTAAAAAAAACTGCTCTGATAGAGCAGTTTTTTATAGAAACTCATAATCTTTTATATGTTTCGATCTTTAGTTTGCTTAAACACAACACCACGATTGGCGAACTTTTCAACAAGGTTAACAACACCTTCTTTATAGCCCGCAGCCTTACCCTTTGAATGCATTGCAGCAGTCGCTTTCAAAATATCATCAATCTTTTCCGTCATGTTCTATACCTCTTTACAAACATCTCTCGGATAGAGGCAATATATACTAACAAAGTTTTTTTGTCAAGTATTTTTAGATTCCCCCTACTTCAAGATTTATTCCATACACCCATACATACCACAAACATCTGCCTCGTCTGGGGCAACATATTCCTCGACAACAGTCACAGGAACTTGTTGTGGTTTGTCTTCTGTGTAATGAACTTCTTTTACAACTTTCACCCGACGATTTGCAGCATTGGCCACGCCATCTGGTGTCTGAACTGCCAAATCTTCTTCGCCGGCAGAAACTGCGACTATTTGGCTTGCTGGTATACCGTACTTTATTAGCATATTTTGTACTGCTTCTGCACGACGACCACCCAAAGCATAGTTATAATCCTTGCTGCCCATCGTATCGGTATGACCAACAACAGAAACTTTTATATTCTTACTGCCCTGCGTTGCCTGCGCCAACTGCTGAATCAACTCTTGATATTCAGGTTTTATAACCGCCTTATCAAAATCAAACATTATCTCAAAAACTTCTTCCATAACGTGTTGCTTTGGTTCCAACGGTATCTGCTGAACCTTTATAAAAGTTTTTTCATAAGATTTCTCGCTATTCGCTTGCAGCTCATCCAAACGCGCATTTATCGCAGCCAACTCTTCACGCATTGCCATCATCATATTGATAAACTCTTCACGTGTTACCAACTCATCACTTATCTGCGGTATGGTTACCTGTGGGGTGTTGACCTCTTCCGTTACAGCAGAAGTTTCTGTAACAACTGGTGCGCAATCAGCGTTTTGACCGTCCACACAATCGTTAGTAGTAGTTTCACTTATTGTATTATCACTTATCGTTTTATCCCCACCATAAATATTCTGATTAAATACAAGTGGCTGAACAGGAACAGGATTTATTAAATGTTCTGGAACATTTACATTGTTCACGATGATAACACCTTCCCTAGCTTTACTTGCTCCATTCATTGCTTGCATATTTCTTGTATCAGGATAATAAACCTGCTTCGTATCAACCTGACTGCCCTGTTCGACGGCAACCGTGACATCCCCAACAGAAGTTACTGTCTTTTCTGAAACAGTCTCAACCACCTTACCATTAGAACAATCACGCAACGCCGTCATTGTTTTATAATATCTATCACGACATTCATTTGCCGTTGCACTTTGTCCACTTGCTGCTGCAGACAACCAACAATCATATTTCGCCTGTGCCTCTGCCGCCAACTTAGGATTAGTCATACTTGCATCATTTTTTAATTGGTCTAACAAATCATTATAAGCCGTGTATAGCTCGAATGATTCTTGTTCGTTTTCTACAGGCCAATTATCCAACATTTCCGGGAATGGCAACTCACCACTAAAAGCAGCTATCGCCTTTTGAGCGAAATATTCCCCCATATCTGGGTAACCGCTAGTGCGCGCATTATAAATCGCATAAGAACGATAATTCATTGCCAACTGATTTAAGAAGGAATCTTGATGAGGTGCCGAATAAACATCTAAACTTTCTACGTAGTCTACCGTTGGTGTAGAAAACAGCATATTCGTAGCATCATTACTATTTGTTCCCGCACAAGCCGCCAACAAAGCCACGGACCCAGCGATCACAAAACGAGAAATAACCAACATAGAGGTCAAAGATTTATTTTTCATAAAAAAATTCCTTTCTTTAATCCCTGTTATTATACGATTTTTTCATATAAGAGTAAAGGGAAAAACAAAAATGTCGTCACAAAAGACGACACTTTTAATTTGCGAACAACGACGTTGCCAACGAACCAAGCGAACCAAGCCCTTGGCCCAGACCACCTGATGTAAAGCTACTTACAGATTGCATAATATCACCAGTATTCGTGGGTTCGCCCAGCGAATTGATAGTACTAGACAAGAATTCTCCCCACAACTGACGTTTTTTTGCACTTAACTTTGAATAAGAGCAACTTTCTATCTTAGACATAAGCTTTGCCGCCATTGTTAATTCAGAACCACTATAATCAGCCTCTGTGAAATCAATAAGATTGAAAATATCATAAATATTGGAAACAGTGACTTTATCTTTATCAGCACACATAGATCTTGGCCCGCCATCAGAGCAATAAACCGCCGTACTAGCTTTTGGATAATTCTCCCATACCATTCCTTTATCGGCGGAACCACCAAAATAATCGAAACAAATTGTATCTTCCATTTCTGTAAGCATAGCAGTTTCTACAGACGCTTGATACCCTGTTGCGCTTGTGCAATTTTTTCTGCCTAATCTTGTTTGAACTTCTTCTGCCGACATTGCACCAGTTTTTGCCCACTCTTTAATCATATTATTCACAAACGTAATTTCTTGGGTACTGGGTATACATTCAGCCGTTAACTCTTTTTGTTTTGCGCTTATAGATTGCACATTACTTATCAAACCAAGAACTGTTGGGACAAAACTTGTAACAGAAGATGCCGCAGAAGTTTCCTGAGCCGCCACTGGGGCAGCTTTATTTATAGTAACGGCCGACACTGGCGAACTCAGCGCAAAAGCAACTATTCCACTAAAAAACAGTAAAAATTTTTTCATCTCTCTTGGGGGTAATTATAACATATATTTTTTTTATAATAAATATAAAAATTGCTTTTTCTTTCTATTCGCGCTAAACTGTGCGCGTGCAAGGAGACAAACGTAACTTTATAATATTCTTCAAACACAGACGTTTAAAACGTTTGTGGCAGTTTTTCTTTACTGGCTGGGGACTTGTTATGGTTGCGGCCTTGATTGCTGGTGCCCTATTTACTCAGCAATTACTGTGGACACCTATATCTGCGATAAACATGACAGATATTGTCAGCAATCAATTTAAAATGTCTAATGCTTCTTTTTCTGGAACAGATACAAACGGCGAACCTTTCTATATACACGCTGCAACTGGTAGACAAGAATACGATAAACCCGATATAATTTTACTAGATGATGTTTCTGGTAATACAGTACGGATAACAGATGGAAAAAAAATAAAAGATGACATCAAGGCAGATACGGGTTACTATGATCGTGTGAAAAAGACTATAACTTTGAAGAAAAACGTAAGCGTAGATTCCAGTAACGGTGACAAAATAAGAACAAACGAATTGGTGATAAAATTATGAAACAGTCAGTATTACGCGTTCAACACTTATCAAAATCTTACGGTAAGCGCATGGTAATAAAAGATATTTCTATGGAGGCCCATCAGGGTGAATCGGTCGGGCTTCTTGGACCAAATGGCGCTGGGAAAACTACTGCTTTTTATTGCATAACTGGCCAGTTAAATGCAACCGGTGGCCAGATATTTTTAAATTCTCAGGACATTACACACCTGCCTTTCTACCAACGTGCACGTTTACATATTGGTTACTTACCACAAGAAAACAGTGTGTTTCGTGGCCTGACGGTTGAGCAAAATATATTGGCCATTTTGGAAGTTGTAGAACCCAGTAAGAAAAAAAGACTTCGTAAGTTAGATGCTTTACTAGACGAATTTTCGATATCCGCATTAAGACGCAGCCCAGCGACAGCTTTATCTGGTGGTGAGCGCAGGCGTGTCGAAATCGCACGTGCATTGGCGAATGATCCAAAATTCATTTTATTGGACGAACCATTTGCAGGAATAGACCCGATTGCAGTAAACGAAATTAGAGATTTGGTATCTCAGTTAAAAAATCGTGGTTTGGGTGTGATAATTACAGACCATAACGTTCGTGAAACACTTGGCATTACAGATCGCAGCTATGTGTTGCATGATGGGAAAATACTAAAACACGGCACGACACAAGAAATCGTGAAGGACGAAATGGTAAAAAAAGTTTACCTTGGAGAAGATTTTGTGATGTAAAAAAAACGCCAAAAGGCGTTTTTTTTAATTCTCTTCTTCATCTACATCATCATCGTCATCATCAGAATCGATTGCATTCAAATCAATTTCTTTCGGAACCCCTAGAATATCTTCTATTTTATCGGAAGCTTCTTCTATGTCCATTTTGTGCAGAACAGCAAATTCCTGGGCCATACGTTCTAACGCACGCAAATACAACTGACGCGCAGAAAAAGTCATAGTATCTGTGGCATTACGACGTTGTAAATCCCTTACTACCTCAGCCAGTTTCATAGGGTCGCCAGAATTTATATTCTCTTCATATTGAGCTGCACGTCGCGCCCAAATCATACGTTTGGCCCCCGCTTTACCCTTAGCTGCAGAAATGGCTTCATCCATTTTTTTCATAGACGTAAGCGGACGCAATCCTGAAATCTCAGCACGTTCAACTGGAACACGCAACGTCATATGATTGCGCTCGAAGTCAATTACTAACATTTTTATTTTTTGACCGCCAATATTCTGTTCTTCTACACGAACAAGTTTGCCGACCCCCTGGGTAGGATAAACAACATACTGACCTGTCTTAAAATCTAATTTTTTACTTGGCATAATCTGGATACCTTTTAACAGTTGCCATTCTCTCTATCTCATATATTATAGCACAAAAAACCAGAAAAACAAACCTTCAAGACAAAAAAATAAGAAGCCTCTTATTCAAGAGGCCCTACTTTTCATCTATAAATCTTATTATTACCTTATTATACCACCACGTAACGAACCAGAAGTTCTTCTAATACTAGATTCTCTGCTTCCAGTTGTGCTTCCGACAGCTTCCGCACAAACCCACTCGTTATCTTGTAATATAGCCGTTTGACCATCTGGACAGTCTGGTTTCTCTAAATTCCAAGCAAAACAACTGCCCCTTTGATAAGAAGTATATGTAGCATTATCGGCACCACCATATGTATATGCCCCATATTCTGGATTCCAAAAACCCTCAGGCTGTCCACTACACCACTTACGATCCCCGAAGCATTCTATGCAATTACCATTCGCATCGCACAGTTCAACCGGATAAGAAGTTGCCTTATACCCATTATTGGCGCGGTCACCACTACCCATAGTTTTGCCCGTTTCCAAATCACGGCACCACAATTTTTGACATTCCGCAGCCTCTATATCATCTATATCACTACGAGAAACCAGAACATAACCAGGCCCACAACTAAAATCCGCAGCCCTTAAATCCGATACAAAAACAGACATCATACAACATGCACTTATGATGAAAGAAAAAAAGATACGTCTCATTCCCTTGTCCCTTTATGTCTGTATTCTACACTGTCGGCATAATTTTTGCAAACATCTTTTAGTTATTGACCCAGTCCAGCAGGTGAAAACCTACCAATATTATTGAACAATTCTTGCAGTGCATTCAGCTCTATCCCGGCTGGAATCGATGTTTCATCTTCTGATATCAATACATCTGGCAAATCTTTATCGGTCAAAATTTTGGTTTTTACGATATTCTTTCCATCAACCCAAGCCAAAAGCACCGTTTTATTATCGTACTTCAAAGGCAGCGGTCCGCGATAGTTTTCATCTACACCGTAATAAACCCAAACTTCGTCCCCATATAATGTTTTCACCTGAGGGGAACCGATTTCTTTTGTAAGTTGAGTTGTCGTTTTTATATTGGCGACCACATCTTCAACATTTGGTGGGAAAACATACCCCCTATGCTTTGTCTGAAACGTGCAAGCAGTCAAAACAACTAACAAAAAGAGAAGCAACTTTTTCATACTGCAAATTTACACCAAAGTTAATCATGATTGCAACAGAAAAAACCGCCCTGATTATCGGGCGGTTTCCTTACTTATCCCTCTCCGTTTTCTTTGACCTCTGGCGCATTCATCATAGCAAAATGAGCAATATACTTTTTCAACTCGCTACGATAATGATTGTTTTCTTTGGCCTCTTCAACCAACCGATCAAAGTGCGGATTGGCCGCACGCGCCGCACCAAAACGACTTTCTGTTTTTAAGAAGTCCTCTAATGGTGTTGGATTGTCAACATTAGAATCCATGGTCAATGGGCTTTTCCCTTCCAGCACCAAAGACGGATCAAATCTATATAGTGGCCATGCGCCAGTACTTACCAATTGCATCTGGTGCTCTACCCCATTTTGTAAAGCGAACCCATGCGCGATACATGGTGCGTATGCCAATATTATTGACGGGCCAGGGAAAGCTTCTGCTTCACGGAACGCGCGAATCGCTTGTGCTTGATTTGCACCTAATGCAATCTGTGCCACATACGCCCCCGACATCATGGCAATCATACCTAAGTCTTTCTTTGCATGTTCTTTACCACCAATGGCAAATTTCATGCTTGCCCCAAACGGTGTAGCCTTAGATTGCTGGCCACCCGTATTAGAGTACCCTTCGGTATCAAGAACCAAAATATTGACATTTTCGCCACTATGTAACACATGGTCCAAACCACCATACCCAATATCATAAGCCCAACCATCACCACCGATAATCCAAACTGATTTATCAACGACTTCGCCCACCAAGCTACGTGCCAAAGCAGCACGTGGCGAATCGATTTTTTCTAGTTGTGCACGTAAATTTTCTTCTAACTTACGTTGTTTTTCTGGGTTACGTTCCGCAAATATTTCTTCAACATTTGGTATATTCAACTCAAACAACAAACCCTTCAAAGTATCCCGTTTCTGGTTTAATGCGATTCGCATACCCAAACCATATTCGGCATTATCTTCAAATAACGAGTTAGACCATGCAGGGCCGCGTCCATTTGCATCCTTTGTCCAAGGAGTCGTTGGTAAATTCGCCCCGTAAATAGATGAACACCCTGTTGCGTTTGCTACAACCATCCGATCACCAAACAAATGGGCCATCATCTTAATGTACGGCGTTTCACCACAACCCGCACAGGCACCCGAGAACTCGAAATAATGCGGTAAAAGCTCCACATGCTTTGGGATATTTAAATTCAGTTTTTCACGTGGAATATCTGGAATATTCTGGGCCGCATTAAAGGCCTTTTGTTGGGCATCCGCATCCTTTAGCGCCATCATGGACAACGCATGAACTGGGCAATTTTTAACGCAAACGTTGCACCCTGTACAATCTGCTGGTGAAATATTTAGCGTATAATACATATTCGCACCCAATTCTGGTGTTTTCATAGGAACAACTATTACACCATCTGCGCGCGCCTGTTCTGCTTGCTCTTCTGTCATAACTTTTATACGAATTGCAGCATGAGGACACAGTGTTGAACATTTTCCACATTGAATGCACTTAGATAAGTCAACAGTTGCGACCTTTTCAGAAATAGCCCGTTTTTCATACTTAGCGGTTCCAACAGGATACTGCCCTGCGCCGAATTCGCCATCAACACGGAACCTGGATACTGGCAAAGCATCTCCACGCTGCGCGGCCATTTCTCCCAACGTACCTGCAATTTCTGTCGGTGCATCCAACGTCATAGCGGGAACAAAATCAGGCGCAAAATTAGAAACGGAAGAAGGCAATTTGTACTCGTGCAAATATTCTGCTGCTTTATCAACAGCAGCCCAGTTGGCCTGTACTACATCCATACCTTTCTTTTTATATGTTTTTTCAATTGCAACTTTTGCACTTTTAGCCGCAACAGCTGGGTCAATCACATTTGTTAAATTAAAGAAATTTAACATGATAAACGTATTAATTCTGTTGCCCAAACCAAGTTCAGCAGCAGCAGCATTTGCATTCAAGAAAAATACTTTTGCCCTCATACGAATCAAATGTTCTTGGCTTTCGCGTGGCAAATTTGCAAAAGCTACATCTGGACTCATGGACGTGTTTATCATAACAGTTCCACCTGCCCTTAAGCCCTTAAACACATCAAAGCGTTGTGCTATCATAAAGTTCGAGACACTTATAAAGTCAGCAACTTCTATCAAATACTGACTTTTAATAGGTTTATCAGAGAAACGAATATGAGATGCCGTTAAACCACCAGATTTTTTAGAATCATAAACGGCATAAGATTGTGGGTAAAGATCAGAATTTTCACCAACAATTTTAACTATATTTTTTACCGCCCCGACCGTACCGTCAGAACCAATACCGTATAATATTGCCGTTTTAAAATTAGAATCCTGTACAGCAAAAGCGGGGTCTGTTTTTAATGACAAACCGCTTAAATCATCATCGATTCCAACCGTGAAATTGTGGTGCAATTCACCACGAATAAGATTTTCATATACGGCCTTAACATCACGTGGTTTAAACTCTTTTGACCCCAGTCCATAACGTCCACCAAATACTTCTGCAGAATCACCAACTACGGTCTTTACGTCTTGATACAAAGGTTCCCCCAAAGCCCCTGGTTCCTTGCATCTATCTAAAACAGCAATACGCTTTACCGTCTTTGGCAATGCTTTCAAGAAAGCTTCTTTTGGGAAAGGACGGAACAAGTGAATTTTAACAAGCCCCAACCCCTTTGGCAAATGCGCCAAAGTCTCTTCAATTGTTTCGCAAGCGCTTCCCATCGCAACGATTACATTTTCAGCAGCAGGATCACCGACATAATCTACCAAATGATATTGACGACCAGTTAATTTAGCAAATTTATCCATGCATTCCTGAACAACTTCTGGAGTTTTTGCATACAAAGGATTTGCGGCCTCGCGCCCTTGGAAAAATACGTCTGGATTTTGCGCAGTTCCCCGAATAGTTGGTTTATCTGGCGTCATACCACGCGCACGATTTTGTAAAACCAAATCATCCGGAATCATTTCATGCAATACGTCATCATCTATTCTATCCAACCTAGATTCTTCATGACTTGTACGGAAACCATCAAAGAAATGTAAGAAAGGAACCCGTGTACGTAATGTTGCAGCATGAGCAATTGCCGCCATATCATGGGCCTGTTGAACACTGTGACTGGACAATAAAGCAAACCCAGTTGATCTAACAGACATAACATCACTATGGTCGCCAAAAATAGACAAAGCATGCGTCGCCAAAGCTCGCGCTGCAACGTGCATAACAAAAGGCGTCTGTTCCCCAGCAATTTTATACATATTTGGTATCATCAACAGCAATCCCTGAGATGCAGTGAACGTAGTCGCTAACGACCCCATTTGCAACGCACCATGCATGGCGCCAGCAGCCCCACCTTCTGATTCCATTTCTATTATTTGTGGTATTGCCCCCCAAATATTCTTTTTATGCTGAAACGACCACTCGTCCGCCAATTCCCCCATTGTACTACTTGGGGTAATAGGATAAATCGCCGCAAAATCAACACACCTATAAGCGACATCTGCCGCCGCCCAGTTACCATCAACTATTAAATTCGCCATTTTGTCTTTCCTTAAAAATTTATACGGGGTATATGATAGTCCCATTTTAGCCATAAGGCAAGATTATAAAACATTGACAAATAATAATGGGGTATTCGCCCCACCATTATTTTTTATCAGATTTTTTATCTGTTTTTTTCTCAGTTTTTGAACTTTCTTTATCGTTTTTTTCATCCCCAGCTGACGCATTTTCTTCTTCCTGTGCTTCGGCATCAAGGACCGCTGCATCTTCTGGTGTCAACGGCACTAAATCTGCCCGCGCTTTTAATTTTGACATAGCACGAACCATGTCCATTGCACGCTGCAGCTGATAATCCAAAGCATCCTTTTCTTCATCAGTCAACTCTTCTTCGTCATCTGATTTCTTTTTATCGTCTTTCTCAGCTTCTTCATTTTTCAGAGAATTTTTAAAAGACGCTTCCGAATACAAGCTTTCTTTACGTTCCAAAACCTCTATTTTACTTTGTAACACTTCTATATCTGGGGTAATACCCTCATTCTGGATAGAATGACCAGATGGAGTATAATAACGGGCGATAGTAATATGAATAGCAGTACCATCACCAAGTGGTTTTTGTTGTTGGACACTGCCTTTACCAAAAGACTGCGACCCCATTACTAACGCACGCCCATTGTCTTGCAGCGCACCCGCAACAATCTCGGACGCAGAAGCAGAGCCATGATTAATCAAAACAACAACAGGTTTGCCGTTTGCCAAATCACCAGGTTTTGCAAAATTACGCTCTATATCAGTTTTGCGCTTACCACGAGTAGAAACTATTTCCCCCGCATCCAAAAACGCATCTGCAACATCTATCGCCGCCGTTAAATATCCACCAGGATTATTACGGACATCTAAGACATAACCTATAACACCTTTCTTCTCTAACTTTTCTAAGGCCTTGCTTAATTCTTTTGACGTTGTTGCCCCAAAGTCAGATATACGAATATAACCAATCTTCTCGTCCGTGTCTTCATCAGCGCCCGCTATTGACTTTTCTTCATATTTTACAGATTCTACTTTTATAATAGCCCGCTTTAAAGTCAACGTACGCGGTTCTTCCCCTTCGGAAATTATTGTAAGCTTAACTTTGGTCCCCGGGCGCCCTTTCATCTTCTTAACAGCCTGATTTAACGTCATATCAAATACTTGTTCGTCATCAATATGAGTTATATAATCACCAGCTTTTATTCCCGCCTTATCTGCTGGCGTACCATCAATAGGCGAAATAACACGAACGGCCCCACGGTCACTTGTAATCTGAATTCCCAATCCACCAAATTCACCCAAAGACTTATCATTAAACTCCTTAAAATCGTCCGCAGATAAATATGAAGAGTGTGGGTCCAAAGCCTGCAACATGCCGTTCATTGCGGCCTCTAACATCTTTTTTTCATCCGCCTCTTCAACAAAACTGTCACGCGCGGTTTCGAATACCAAAGCTAATTTTTTAAGTTGTTCATAAATTTGCTCGTCAGTAAGGTGTTCAACAGGCTCATCCTTTTTCGCTTTATCCGCCCCAAAAGCCATAACAGGCGTAATCAAAGCCATTAAAATTACTAATTTTTTAAGCATTCCTGGTCCTTTCATAAAAAGCTATTACGCTAAATAACACAAGTAACCATAGAACAAAATCTTTTCTCCCGCAAGTACGTTTTTTACTAAAAACAATCAAAATAGTTGACAAATTTATTTTAAGCACTATATTTACATGAGAAAGAAAGTAGGTAAAAAAAGATGACAAAGACGCCAAAATATAAGAATCAGATTGAAGAAAACCGCCTGATAATATCACGTATGTTATCGGGTGCAAATACTGTAAAGCGCCTGAATAACTTTAATTGGTTGCGACACGAAATATCTTACACAGAGCCAAGAACACTGTTTTATTTGTCTGCCAAAGAACAGCAACCGTACTTAGACTATAATTGTATGAAAAACATTGGCGATGCATATGACTACATCATCGACAATCCAGAAAAAAAGATTGATACAGCTGAAATATGCAAAATTCACAGTATATTGTGCACAGACACATACATCAATGGCGGGCTGTTTCGTGACACACCAAAAATTATCGAGATAAATGTAAATGGGCACCGCGTTCACGCACCAGATGCCTCAGAAATAATGTATGGCATGAACGAGATTGTGTACAAATTAAATGACGACAAAAAACCTGCTTTACACAGAGCGTTCGATGCACATTATGATTTGATAATGTTGCAACCTTTTGACGATTTTAACAAGCGTACCGCAAGATTGATTATGAATTGGGCACTGGTTCAAAACGGGTATCGTCCGATTGTATTTAACCAGCCATCAGATAAACAAAAATACAAAGAAGCTATCGTTGCTTGTGCTAGTGGACATCAAAAAAGCTATTATGCCTATATGCAGTCATGCCTATTAAGGACGCAAAAGAAGATAATATCTTTGCTATCTAATTCAAAGCTATTATAAGGGACGAATATGGTGGACATAAAGAATCTTCCAAATCATGGTCGAGAAACTTATGCCGTTTATTACGGTGATAGATTCGTCCTAAAGCGCCCTTTACCAACACTGGGTGAGCAAGCCAGAACTGCTTGGTTACAAAAGCAACACCGCACCCAAGATAAAATTAACGAAATACGTGCAGTTGGTAATCCACTGTATAATATTCCAGAAATGACTTTTATAAATGACGATGAATTCCAAATTCTTGAAGAGCGTGCCCCTGGGGAGCCGTTAACAGCGGAATTGTATAAAACCCTATCAAAAAGACAACAATTTGAAATAATTAATGGGATTGGCAGTTTCTTAGTGGACATGAACGAATTAAAACCCATCGGGAACATCGAAACACACAAGATTGCCAATGATATAAAATTCAATCGGCTTTGTAATTTCATAGATAACAAAATGTCTATATGGTTTACAAAAGCTGAAATCGTTCAGATGGAGAAAATCCGCGACGAAGTCGGTACTTTTGAATACGAAACCCGCCCCGCGTGGTCCCATGGAGACATCAATTCTGGTAATGTTTTATATGACAAAAACACCAGCAAGCTGTCTTTTATAGACTTCGCAGAAGCAAACTATAAATTTATTTACAGGGACATATTTGCCCCACTTCAAATTGAGCTGGACATTTACAAACCCGTCTATGAAATATATTGCAAATTACATGATAAGTCTTTGTACCCCATGTTAAGTGCAAAAAGCGACGAATTAAAAGCTATTATGAAAAATAGAATAGCGGTTGTCTTGCTACGCCGTTTTATACGAGCATCCGACGATTTACGCGTAAATCCAGCAAGTCCGAAAAGCGAAAATAACAATCTAGAAAAAGTATTTTTCATGCGTCGACAAATGCAAAATTTTGCAAAATTGGAAAAGATGTTTGAGAAATAAATCTAGTCCTTTTCCCTAAATAGCTTTGCTGGATCAACAGCCTTGTCTCCGCGACGAACTTCTAGATACATCTCGGGTTTATCGGAATCCATGCGTCCAATTGGCTCTCCGGCAAGGACCTCTTGCCCCAGCATTACATTTATCTCGCCAAGGTTTGTCATAACGGTATTATAGCCGTTTTTATGCGACATTATTACAACCTTACCAAACCCCTTAAAGCTATCTGCAAACTTTACTACCCCATCCGCAGGGGCCATTACAAGCGCATTTCCACGCACACGAATATGCCATCCATCAGATTTTAAACCAAGCGCCGTTTTTTCGGCAAAATGGACTACGACTGTTCCGCGAACCGGCTTATTTAACTTTCTAATTGAAAATCTAGAATCAGAAGACATTTCAGAACTCCCCACGCCGGCGGACAGTTCAGATATACTTTTTGCGCGCGCCGACAATTCACGCAATTTCTTTTGCAGTGCAGACTGCTGTGTACGTAACTTTTGATTTTGTGCAGAACGATTTCGAAGCAACTTATCCAGCTCATCTTTTTCATCTGCATAACGCTTGGCAGTACGATCCAGCTTTTCTTTTTCTATGGCCCGCTCTTCCCTAATTTTTTCCAACTCTTTTATCTGTTCTGTTGCTGTTTGAATCTCTGAATCAAAATTGTCCGCAACCCCAGACAATATCGCTGATGTCAAAACATACTCTCGCATATTTTCAGAATCAAAACTTGGGTGCGATGCAACGAAAAGTATGCTTGCCGCTGCATCAGAAATTCTGCCTTGATTCCTTTTTAGCTCTTTTTCAAGCACATCGCGCTGGGCATCTAAATCTTTTATCTTTTTTGCTACAATACTACGCTGTTCTTCCAAAGTACTAACTTTATCTGCCGCCTTTACAAGCTTCTTTTTTGTTGACTCAACTTCTTTATTGGATGTCTGAACCTGTTGCTCAAGTTTTTTATTTTGTTGTTCTGTTTTCTTTATTTGCGCCTGAATATTAGCCAGCTCGCTGGCCGCATAGACACAACTTGGGCGGATAAAACATGCCGAAATAAAAAGAACACAAGCCAAACAACCAAAATAAAACGAAAGCTTTTTCATATCTAACTCATTCTACCAAAATGCTAAAAAAATGCAAATACAGCAAAATAAGAAATAAATAAAAACGGGGAACCCCGTTTTTATTTATTTTGTAACAACACGCAAAAATGTTTTCTTGCCTTTTTGAACCATTATCTCTTCCGCGGGCGCAACCTCTGCCTTCCAATCAATAGCTTTTTTGCCATCTATCTGAATTCCACCCTGCTCTATCATACGTCTAGCCTCGGATTTAGAAGAGAACAGTTTTACAGCTACCAAAAAATCTATAATTCCCATCGGAACCGACATATCTAATTTAAAGCTTGGAATGTTTTCCTTATCGGTTCCACCACCGAACAAAGCACTTGCCGCAGATTCAGCCGCCACAGCCGCATCATGCCCATGTGCTATTTCTGTTGCTGCAAAAGCCAATATCTTTTTTGCTTCATTTAATTCCGCGCCCTCTAATTTAGATAGACGTGAAATTTCATCCAAAGGTATTTCTGTAAATATCTTTAAAAACTTTTCTACCAAGTCATCTGGTGTGTTACGAAAATACTGATAGTATTCATACGGTGTCGTTTTTTCTTCGTTTACCCAAACTGCATTTCCAGCAGATTTACCAATTTTTTCGCCTTTTGAGTCTGTAATTAGTGCTGTAGACAACACAAAAACTTCCTTGCCAAGTTTTTTCCGTATAAGCTCTACCCCCATAACGCTATTACCCCACTGATCAGCGCCACAGAATTGCAATGTACAGTTATACTTCTTATTAAGAGTCAAAAAGTCAACTGCTTGGAAAGTCATATAATTAAATTCCAAAAAGGTCATGCCGTTTTCCAAACGCCGTTTTACGCTTTCCATAGATAACATACGCGGAATTGTAAAATCTGTTCCGAATTCACGCAAAAATTCCATATGTCCATAGTTTTTCATCCAATCATAGTTATCAACCATAATTGCATCATTCTCTCCATCACCAAATTTTATAAACTTTGATATGGATTTTCTTAACCCCGTACAGTTTTTCTCTATCTGTTCGTCAGTTAACATTGGGCGCCCTTTGTCACGACCGGATGGGTCACCTATGCGCCCCGTCGCACCACCAACCAACAAAATAGGTTTGTTTCCATACTTCTGGAACCAACGTATTAACATCAAAGATGCTAAATGCCCAACATGCAAAGAATCCCCCGTGGGGTCTGTTCCCCAATAACCAACGATGCGCCCAGAAGCCAATGCTTCATCCAACCCCTCAAGGTTAGAAGATTGATTTATAAAACCTCTAGCTTCCAATTCCTGTAATAACTTACTTTTCATAAACCTCGTCCTTTTAGGTTTATAATATCAGAATAAAATCTAATATTCCATATACTTTGAATAAAAAACCGCACCTTACAAAAGCGCGGTTTTCATTTTTTGCATTTGGTAAATTACTTATTGCAACATTTTTGCAACTTCGTCTGCCAAATTGTCTTCACGCTTTTGAATACCTTCGCCTAAGACAAAATAAGCAAACCCAGCCAATTTACCACCAGCTTCTTCAACGACTTGCTTTACTGTCTTGGAAGGATCCATAACAAATGGCTGTTCTTCTAAAACAGTCTCTGCATAGAATTTGTGAATACGACCCTGAACCATCTTTTCTACAACGTTTTCTGGTTTGCCTGCTGTTGCACCAGATTCAATAAATACCTTCTTTTCACGTTCAACAGCAACTGGATCAACATCTGCGATGGTCATGTATTCTGGTTTATTCGCTGCAATATGCATAGCTACTTTATTACCAATCTCATCGATTTTGTCTGAATCACCATTAATTGCAACGACAACACCAATCTGCCCCATACCTGGAACCAAAGCATTGTGAATATAAGAATAAATATGATCACCTGAAACCTTTGCAATACGGCGCAAGTTCATGTTCTCACCAATTGTAGAAATCGTAGCAGCAATGTCGTCTTTCACAGCTTCCATAGTTGCATCAAAATCCCCTTTCATTTCAGCAGCTTTATTAGCAATGTCTGAAACCAATTTCTGGAACTTATCATTTTTTGCAACGAAGTCTGTTTCTGCATTAACTTCGACAACGCATCCCATATCGTCACATTTCACAACAGTTACCAAACCAGACGCCGCAACACGACCAGCTTTTGAGGCCGCTTTAACAATACCCTTCTGGCGTAACCAGTCAGCCGCCGCTTCGATATCACCATTGTTTTCAACCAAAGCCTTTTTGCAGTCCATCATCCCTGCGGATGTTTTTTCACGCAATTCTTGAATTAATTTAGCGGTTACTTCTGCCATTGTATTCCCCCATAATTTATATTTTTGTCTTAGTATACCTTGCGTTAGTAAAAACTAACACAGGTATACCGAATTTTAATTTGGCACTAATTATTTAGCAGCCTTTTCTGCTTTCTCTATCATCTTACCACGACGTTCTGCACGCGCTTCTGATGTCTTAGATTTCTGACGAGCTTCTTTATCTTTTATATCGGCTTCCAGTTCATCAGCTGCAGAATCTTTCATATCAGATTCAACTTTTTTACCAGCTGCACCGCCCAAGCGTTTTTCAATACCAGACAAAATTGCATCTACGAACAAATCGCAATACAACTGTGTCGCGCGCGCTGCGTCATCATTACCTGGAACAGGATAGTCAACCAATTCTGGATTTGCATTTGTATCGCAAATTGCAATTGTCGGAATATCCAAAATTCTGGCTTCACGAACAGCATTGATTTCACGAGGAACATCAATAACTATCATAGCTTGTGGTGTGCCATGCATTTCCAAAATACCGCCGAAGATGTCACGCAATTTTTCTACTTCTTTTGTCATAACACCGACTTCTTTCTTGGTCAAGCCCAATTTATCAGCATTTTCAATGTCAGATTCCATCTTCTTCAAACGACGAATAGATTGAGAAACAGTCGTCCAGTTTGTCAACATACCACCCAACCAACGATTGTTTACATAGAACTGACCGCAACGTTCGGCAGCATCTTTAACAATATCTTTTGCCTGATGCTTTGTTGCAACGAACAAGATTTTTCCACCAGCAGCTGCGATAGCTTCCAGCGCAACCAATGCGCGATGTAATAACGGTGCAGTCTTGTTCAAGTTAATAATGTGAATTTTATCTTTTACCCCATAAACGTACGGTGTCATCAACGGATTCCAGCGACGTGTATGATGTCCAAAATGTACCCCAGCTTCCATAAGCTGTTGCATTGTAAATG
Organism: Candidatus Enterousia avicola; assembly: GCA_018714345.1. Lineage (GTDB taxonomy): Bacteria > Pseudomonadota > Alphaproteobacteria > Rs-D84 > Rs-D84 > Enterousia > Enterousia avicola. Next base: position 25,387 of record DVNO01000002.1, read on the forward strand.
TTGGCAATGCCATTGTAATATCCTTTGTTTTCTGTTGTTATCCTCGTCGTCGGTGAAAACCAAATTTTCATTTGGACAGAAACTTTGTTGACCGAACGACTGTGTTCTTCACGCAAAAACGTGTAGCCAGATAATAGACTAAACATAAAAGAAAATCAAGTAAAAACTAACATTTTCCAAACAAATAAAATCCTATGCCTATGATTGACAAAAAACATAAGTGTATTAATATAAAAGAACCATATCATGAAGTTTACAAGATTATGTTTTTATTCTGGTTTTGTCTTTGTTGCAATATCAAACTGTTTTGCAACAGATTTTCAGCACAAACAGGACTGTTCGAATTCAGAATACAAAGAAAAGCACCCCTATAAGTGCGCGTCTATAACAGCGCCGTTGGTTTCTAGTGCTACGGTTCTTGGTGGTGCCATAGCTTTAATAAGCTTATCATCTAATTCTTCTTCTGCCCCACAAGAGACATCTCACTATCAGCCTACGCTGCCAACTTATAATTTTGTCGGCGGAGATATAGACTCCATACATTTAGCCAATGTTGCAAAGTCTATTGAATACACTGAAAATTTAGAACAGTACAATGATATAAGACTGGCATATTCAATTGCCCGCGGTTATACCGGCAAGGGGACTAATATAGCCATACTTGATGCGGGTCTAGATTCATGGCACGGCCAAACGGTTCACGACATTACTTCTGGACCTATTGCACCAGACGCCAGCATAGAATCATATAAAATTGCATACGATATGGACTTTTTGCCTTACGAAGAAATAGGTAAAGTAATCGCACAAGCCAATGATGCAGATATTTTTAATGCAAGTTGGTCCGTTTCTATGCGTGCAACAGCACTTAAATCACGTCAACAACTGGAAAGACTTACTGGAGAAACTTTTGTAAACGAATTATCCAATGCGGCCGAACGAGATGCGATATTCGTGTGGGCAGCCGGAAACGATTCCAACAGTCAAAGTAGTGCGCTTTCCGCCCTGCCATCTGTTATGCCAGAATTGCAAGGACACTTCGTAAATGTAGTTGCTTGGGACAGCGAAAAAAAATCTTTGGCGGATTATAGCAACGCATGTGGAATAACTAAATCTTGGTGCATAACGGCACCAGGCACAAACATATCAACAGGCGAAAGCATCGCCAGTGGTACAAGCTTTGCAACACCAATCGTTTCGGCCGCAATAGCGGTCATAAAAGAAGCTTTCCCATACATGAAGGCAACAGAAATAACCAACTTATTATTTGAAACCGCACGAGATTTAGGCTCGCCCGGCATAGACGAAATTTACGGGCACGGTATGCTGGATTTAGAGCGCGCGACAAGACCCGTCGGTGCACCGTTAATTCCACTTGATAATGGCATAGTACAAGAACTTCAACCCGCCAGAGTTTCTGGTACAATTGCACACAATATAAAGAAAGTTGCCCCAAAATTTGCGTACTTTGACAAATACGGGCGCGCTTTTGATTCAGAATTATCAAATGTTATTTCAGTCCAAAATCAAGGTATAGGATTTCAAAGACTACGCCAAGATAAAGACATTATTGTTGCCAAAACCAACCACTTAGAATTTGGTTTACAAAACAGTGATATTCTATTTGGTGACAGCTTTTTACAAAATACTGATAACGAGTTATTTGGCTTTATGGGCATACAAAACGATTTTGATATCGCCGGAATAAAGTTCTTTCAACGCGCCAGAATATCTATCGGCATGCCACGCACAACAGAGAACTCTATAATAAATGACTTTTCTAACATATACATGGCTTCTGTTGATGTTGGCGCAAGTATAGGAGATTTGTCCTTTGGTGTATCTATTCCAGATACAATAATTGGTGGGACAATGGATATAAGATTGCCAACTGGCCGTACAGAAAACGGTACAATATTGTATAATGACTACGTAATAAATATGCTTGGCACGCCTGCCATAGAATACACTATATCCTATAAGTCATTTACCGCCAGTTTTGTAGACAACCCATATGGCACAGATGAGTTCTTTATAATGAGCCGTGCCAAGATTAGCTTTTAATATTTATCAATATTTAACTTGTGTTTTTGGACTTTCACATTTAAGATTATTCCATCTGATGGAAAGGGATTTTTATGCGATCTAAAAATAAATATTCTAAGAAAAGTTCAACTACACAAAAAACAAACAACGTTACAGGAAAGACACAACAACGTTGGCATAAAAAGTTGTTGATAATTGCCTCTATAATATTGCTTGTTTTTGTTGCAGCAGGTATTTTGTTATGGAATTCATTTTCGTATGATAAGAACGCAACAATATACACTTCTAGTGTTGCCGCTCCAACCGAAAGCACATTCACAGATGACAACTATATGCTTTTTTCCACCAAAAGTGATATACCAGACGTAAATAATGATAGAAGCTTAACGCCTGCAAGCAATTTAATTATTTCTTATTCTTTAAAAAGTGGCGATTACGCACCTGTATTTAATATGAATATCACGGATGCAGACCTAATAAATGAAGTAAAAATAAGCCCTTTTATTCGTGGCAACTGGCGGTTCTTGGCAGATAATTCTTTACTGTTTACACCCGAAACACCGTGGCCCGCCGACACAAAGTTTACTGTAAAAATAAATGAAGACTTATTTAATAAAGATGTAAAAATTGACACTAATAAAGTATCTTTTAAAACACCTGAAATTACCGCCAAAGTAGATAGCTTTAATGTTTATTCTGCCCCAAATGATAAAAAATCGGTAATCGGAATAGCAGTAATTTCTTTTAATTACGAAATAAACACAAAAGATTTTAAAGATAAAATCTCATTAAAAATAGACGATGAAAAACTCGATTTTTCCGTAAAGTTTGATAGATTTCATAGGACCGCTTTTATTACATCTGCACCGGTAAGTGTGACAACGGAACCTCAAATCATGCGCTTAAAGCTTAATCGCGTGCCTGCGCTGGACGGAAAATCTGACACAAAGAAAATAACTGCAAATTTGACAATAGAAGCATCAGATAATATTTTTAAAGTCGCGTCACTTTCAACTGTTGTTGTTAACGATAATGACGGCAATGCACAACAGTTGATACTTGCAAACACGACCGTTGCCGCCAAAAGTGAAAAAGATTTATCCAATTATATGTCGGTATATCTACTTCCTGAATTTTACGATGATGAAGAAAAGCAAAATGATACCCCGCACGATTGGAAAGCCGACGAGGTAACAGATAAAGTACTATCGGAATCGAAAGAAATAAAAATTACACCTACAAATTTTGCAACACCAAAAGGCATTTATCAATATGCATATTCATATGATGTCTCGGAAAGCACAAAAAGGTATTTATACGTATCAATAAAAGCTGGTGCAGAATCCAAAAGTGGGTTTGAGATGAAAAATGGTCTCAATACAATTATGCAAGTTCCGTACCCTGCCCCAAGCGTAACAATCGCAGGTTCTGGCGCATTGCTATCTTTATCTGGCAACCAAAAACTTGGTCTTGTTGCCCAAGGCGGTGTAAAAACAGCTTACGTGAATTTATACAAGGTAAAAACAGAAGAAGTAAATCATTTGATTTCTCAAACGTATAATATTTTTTCACCTGACATAGAATTTAAATCTTGGTCTTTTGGCGTATATGATATGTCTGTCGTATTTCAAAAGAGAATTTCTTTTGCAAATTCATCTATGAAAAGAAATTCTTACGCTTCGCTTGACCTTGGTGATTATCTAGACAGAACGTATAACGAAAACACAGGAATATTTGTAATACAAACAGGTTTCTCAGAAAATTCCGCTGAATACAATGACAAACGCTTAATTCTGCTAACAGATTTAGGAATTATTCGAAAAACCAATCTTAACGAAACTTCTGATGTATTCGTATCTAATTTATCCAGCGGGCTGCCTGCGAAAGATGTGAAAATAGATGTACTGGGAAGAAATGGCAACGCTATTTGGAGCGGACTAACGGACAAAAATGGTCACGTAGAAATTCCTGCATTTCCATGGTCAGAATACAGAAATGCAAAGGAACCTGTTGCCATAGTTGCCAGACAAAAAAACGATATATCTTTCATTCCTTACAATGCGTACAACCAACAGGTAGAATACTCAAAATTTGACATAGATGGAACGTATCAGTCGTCTATGACACCTTTAAATGCATATATATTTTCCGATCGGGGAATATATCGTCCAGGAGAGCAAGTTGTTTTAAGTGGCATAGTAAAAAATAAAAGCTTTAAATCCCTGTCTGGAATTCCTGTCAGGTTACAAGTACGTGATTCCATGGGGAAAATCGTAATTGATAAATCGTTTTCTTTAACTGCTGACGGGATGTTTGATATAAAACACACTATTTCAGAAGATTCAGGTCTTGGCACATGGAACGCGTATTTATATTCGCTAAATTCTAATGGTACTTTAGATGATATGTTAGGTTCGGCATACTTTGAAGTACAAGAATTTGTCCCAGACACCATGGAAATTAATGCAAATATAGTTGGCAAGTCTCAAGAAAGTTGGTTGGCGTTAAATAATGTAAAGGCAAATGTTTCATTACGAAATTTATTTGGAACACCAGCAACAAACAAAAGAATATCTGTTACCGCTACCTTGACACCAGCAGACTATTCGTTTGACGAATTTAAAGGCTATGTCTTTACACCTAATTTCATATCTGGCACAGGCCTTGCAGACGGTGTTTCACGTTACAGCAAAACATACACAGAAGAATTGCCAGACTTAAGAACAGACAATAATGGTAACGCAGAAATAAACGTAAAGTTACAAGACAATATACCAGATGGAACGTATATTTTAAATCTAAGCATACAAGGCTTTGAAGCAGATTCAGGCAAAAGCGTTCAGACAAATGTATCTACAAGGGCTTCTGATGCGAAATATCTGATTGGTTGGAAAGCGTCTGCCGATTTAGATTATATAAATAAAAACTCTGAACGAAAAATAAACATAGTCGCAGTAGATCACACAGGGAAACAGGCTTCTGTCGACGGATTAAAATTACACATAATAAAAAAAGAAGAACAGACCAGTCTTGTAAAAGATTATAGCAATAATTACAAATACCAGACTGTCTCGCACGAAGAACAAATATCTGAACAAAACATAAACATATCAGAAAGCGGCTATGAATTGTCATTGGACACAAAAAATGCTGGTAATTACGTAATGAGAATTACTGATGCAGCAGATAAAGTGCTGGCAAATGCCGAATACTATGTTATTGACGATAAAAATCAATCTATGACAGTAGACACACCAGCAGAACTAAAAATAAAATTAAACAAACAAGAATATAAATCTGGCGAAGATATAGCTATAAACATAACCGCCCCTTATGCAGGCGCAGGTCTTATAACCATAGAACGAGATAAAATCTACGCATACAAGTGGTTTAAGATGGATACGACTTCATCTGTTCAACGTATAACTATTCCGAAAGGCTTTGAAGGCACAGGTTATATAAACGTTTCTTTTGTCAGAGACATAAAAAGCAAGGATATATTCACATCTCCTTATGCTTACGCTGTTGAACCGTTTTCTTCGGATGTATCTAGTCACAAGATAGATATTAATATAGACGCCCCTAAAAAAATATCTGGCAATGAATTAGAAATAAAATATTCGACCAATAAAGATGCAAAGATCATGATATTTGCAATAAATGAAGGCATTCTGCAAGTTGCAAAATACAACATACCGAACCCAATTTCATACTTCTTTCAAAAAGCAGCTTTACAGGTAAACACGTACCAAATTTTATCTTTGCTGTTGCCAGAGTACAACATCTTGAAAGAGTATGCAAAAACAGGTGGTGGTGATTATTACGGAGACGGTGCATTAAAACCAATCTTAAAAAATCCATTCGGAAGGAAGCAACAACCGTCTGTCGCATTTTATTCTGGAATAAAAGAAGTAAAAGCAAACACTTCTGAAAGTGTAAAATTTATAATTCCTGAATATTTTGATGGCACATTACGCGTATTTGCTGTTGCGGCAAATACAGATGCTGTTGGGTCAAATAACACAGAAGTAGTTGTTCAATCCCCGCTGATTATTTCTACATCTGTTCCTGCTGCGGTGGCCCCAGAAGATACATTTAAAATAAATACTGTAATTTCAAATTTGACAGAAGAAGATACGGCAACAAACGCAAAAATAGAAATAAAATCAACTGGTGGAATAGAAATCAAAGACCAACCAGAAAAAGAAACGATTATTCCTGTTGGTTCAGAAAAACTTGTAAAGTTCGATGCCGCGGTTAAGGACAATCTGGGTAATTCAGAAATAAATATAACAGCCAAAATGTTAAACGATAAAGGTACAATTACTGCCGAAAGGACATCTCAAAGCAACATATCTGTCCGCCCAATAACCCCGTATACCACGAACATAATATCGGGAAAGTTGTCATCTGATAGTGTAGAAATTAGAAAGTTTAAAAAAGATTTCTATAAAGATTTTGCAAGCCAAAGACTTTATATCTCTGGTACCAATTCAGCCATGGCACTGCCGTTAGTAGAATTCCTTTCTAAATATGAATACCCATGCACAGAACAACTGGTCTCTACTACAATACCTTATGTTTTGATGCCAGAAGACGACTTTTTAGGCACAAATTATGAAGATTCTTCGAAGAAAATATCAACAACCATAAATACATTAAAGAATAGACAAAATGAAGACGGCTCTTTTAACTTATGGGCAGAAACATATAATGAACATTCATATCAAAATCAGGTGGATGCCGATACAGTAAAACTAACAGCCTATGTTGTTGAATTTTTAACTCTTGCTAAAAATTCAGGTTTCTCGATACCAGAAGATATGCTGTCCCGTGGAATCGGCTATTTAAGAACATTTGCTGGCGAAACCATAACCAACAATGAATACGCGGCAGCGGCAGCTCAGGCAATTTATGTAATTTCGGAAAACGGATATGTAACCACAAGTTACATTGATAACTTCGTTCAATATGCAAACGAACATATAAAAGGTTGGGAATCAGAATTAATAGGGGCTTACATAGCGTCAGCCTATAAGCTGTTGAAACAAGATGATTTGGCAGACAAATTAATAAAAAAATACGAAATGTCCAAAGATGCAGATTTTGAAAACTATAGTATTTTTGATAGCAATGTATCTGATGATGCCATGTATTTTTACTTAACGAATAAGTATTTTTCACAGTCAGAAATAGGTGAATCTGACTTAATACAATCATACATAAAATCTGGATATTATAGCACCTACCCTTCTGCGACTATAATTATGGCACTTGCAGATACAAGGAAAGAAAAAGTTATTTCTTTGCCAGATATAAATATAAAAACAGATTCTTCTTTGGCGGTACGAAAAGAGATAAAAAATAATGCCATAGTTGCTGAAATACCTTTAGATGCAACAAACATTGAAATTACATGCAAGACTTGCGATGAAGCGTCCAGCCTTACCTACACTTTATTACAACAAGGTTATCAAAAAGAAGTTGCGTCAGAGTCAAACGGAATAGAAATAATCCGCGAATATTATGATAGTAATGATAAACGAATAACTAGCGGTAACATTGGTGACATAATAACAGTAAAAATATTTGTCCGTACTCGTGGTGGCGTGGACAATATTGATGATGTTGTTATAAGTGATTTATTGCCTGGGGGCTTTATACCTGAAACGAATAGTATTGTTGGGGATGCAAACTTCTGGGAAATTCGCGAAGATAGAGTTTTAATATACACAAACCTGAATAGAACAGAAAAAACGTTTCAATACAAGGCTCAACTAGGTACCGAAGGAAGTTTTAGAGTTCCTTCGATAAATGCAGAAGCTATGTATAATCCGCAGATAAAAGCGACAGGTGATGTGGGCACATTTACGGTAGCAAATGCAACAAACTAGAAGAAATTTATTAAACTTATATACAAAAGTGGCTGCGCATATGCGTCGCCACAGATTTTTGTATATTCTTTTATCAGCAATCATAATATTGTATTTTCTTGTAAAGATATTTTTTACCCCACCGCTTCTGTCTGATATTCAATTTGGAAACGCATATTTTGATAGGAATGGCGAACTGCTGCGAATAACATTATCACCAGATGAAAAATATCGCTTATATACCCCACTATCAGAAATAAACGAGACGCTTAAAGAAGCAACAATTTTATACGAGGACAAATATTTCAAATATCATATTGGTATAAATCCTATATCGTTAATAAAAGCGGGTTTTAAATATTTTTCGCCCGAATCACGTCATGTTGGTGCATCAACAATAACCATGCAGGTGGCAAGGCTAAAATATGATATGAACACCACAAACATTCCAGGAAAACTTAGACAAATTGCCGCAGCGATTTATATTGATTTATTTTATTCAAAAGACGAAATTCTTGAAGCATACTTAAACCTGGCACCATATGGGGGGAACATAGAAAGTATAGGGGCAGCTTCCTTGATATATTTTGACAAGAAAGCAAGTGAGCTGACAAAAATAGAAGCTATAACATTATCAACTATTCCGCAAAACCCTGGGAAACGCAGTCTAAACACACAAACAGGTTTATCAAACATAATGAAAATGCGTAAGAACTTGGTTCTGCGTTGGGTAAAAGAAAACCCAAACGATAAAGATTTAATTCCGTTATGTGATTTACCACTGCATGTACGTACCACAAAAAATCTTCCGTTTTTCGCACCACATTTTATAAATTATGTATCAAAGCAACAAACCGAACATTGGGCTGCTTCTAATAATCACTCATCAAACATAACAACCACACTAGATCTTAAATTGCAGGCGGTTTTGGAAAAGGCACTTAATAACGAAATAACTAAGCGCAAGCGAATCGGAATAACAAATGCAGCGGCAATATTACTAAATTATAAAACTATGGAGGTTTTAGCTTACATAGGTTCTGCAAATTATTTTAACGCAAACATTTACGGTGAAAATGATGGTGTTCGGGCAAAAAGAAGCCCAGGCTCAACACTAAAACCATTAATATATGCCACCGCCACAGATATGGAGTACATACACTCTATGACGTTGCTAAAAGATGCCAAAATAAATTTTGGTGTCTATGCACCAGAAAATGCAGACAACGAATTTTTTGGTCCCATACTTGCAAAGGATGCCCTGACCCATTCAAGAAATATCCCAGCAATAAACTTATTAAAAAAGATAGGTGTACAAAATTTTTATAAAATCTTATTGGACTCTGGTGTAACTGGCTTAAAAGCCCCTGAGCATTACGGAATATCAATTGCGCTTGGTGGTGCTGAAGTATCAATGTTAGAACTAGCGACAATATACTCAACTATGGCCAATCTTGGGATGAAATACGATATACAAATTACAAAACAAGATGAAAAAGGCCCAGGCAGCCAAATTTTAAGTCCAGAAGCATTCTTTATAGTTCTAGATATGTTGGGGCAACAAAAAACACCTTCAAAAAATATTCCTTTCACAACAAATGCCCCCCAGAATATCACACACTATTGGAAAACAGGCACATCATCTTCATTTAGAGATGCATGGACAGCTGGCATATTCGGCGATTTTGTACTAATTGTCTGGGTTGGCAATTTTGATGGAACCCCAAACAATTCGTTTAGTGGCGCAAAAACTGCGGCACCAATATATTTTTCTCTATCAGATACTGTGACCAGATATTATTCAAGACATGGGGAACAAGTAAAAAATAATAATTTTTTAAGACAAGACCTGAACATATCTAAAATCGAGATGTGTGAAAAAGTCGGCGGATTAGCTGGGAAATATTGTCCCAAAAGCACTTATGCCTATTTTATACCAGGGAAGTCACCGATTGAAGTCTCTTCTATTTACCGCGCAATTCCGATTGATAATGCAACTGGGCTGCGTGCATGTTCAAATAACCCCAACACAACACACCTAGAAGTGTATGAGTTTTGGGATGCAGAATACTTAGAAATGTTTAAAAAGGCGGGTATTCACAAAAAAACACCCCCAGCATTTATGGCAGGATGCAATCTAGACTTCATGATGACGTCTCACAATCCACCAGTAATATTATCCCCACAAAAAGATACGCGCGTCGTTATAGTATCAAATTCGGATTCACAACAGATAACATTTAAAGCTATTTCCGAAGTCCCCGATGCTAAACTTTTTTGGTTTTTAGATGATAATCTGATTGGCACGACTCAATCAGATGAAGCCTTACCATACAATGTACAAATCGGCGAACATACCGTACGAACTATCGATGAAATCGGTGGTTGGAGTACAATAAAGTTTAGCGTAATAAAGTAAAAATACTAAATTATAGTAAAAAGATTATAGTAAAAAGCTTGTTATATAATTAAAAGACACACCTATAATAAAATTACTTCCATAATGCTCTGTCCCACGGGCCTTGGCAAGCCTATATTGAAAATAAGGCCCCATAGTAAAACGCCCCCATAAATTTGTATCAAGTCGAAGTACCGCACTAAAATCCCGATCTAAATCTGTTGGCAGGTATGCAGAATACGAAAAGAAATTACGGAAATAACCATCAGAAGTGATACGAACACCTTTACGAATCATGTATTCTAATCGCCAACCAATTTCAGCCCCAAACTTATTGTTCTGATTATGTGCGTAAGTGAAATCGTACTCATAAACACCTGTAAGGTATAAACTTTTTATTATTTCATGATCAAATAAAGAAAGCCCCGCACTAGATCGAACGACATTTTGACTTGGTGTTTCCTCTGTATCAACAAATTGCGTTTCATAGGCGGCCCGAACTGTCGGACCAAATTTTAAACCGGAAAAATTCCAGCATGCATAAGAAACATCGCTAGAAAATAAAATATTGTCTGCATTTTCGTCACTTGTTGCAGGCGCGTTATATGGTTTTAACGTAGTTTTCCCATATTCCATAAAAAGCGAATTATCCCACTTAAATCTGTCTTTCTTAAATTCAAGAATTGTATCAAAAACTGTCTTTATATAATCTTGACTTGTTGCCGTTAAAGCAGCAATTGGTGAATCTTGATATTCTGCGGCATTTCGAACCTGTGTTTTTGTCCAATCCAAACCTATTCGCCGAATAGAAAGCTTTAAAGAACGTTCTTCATCAGAAACGCCCAGCAAGGGTTGCAAATCTTTTGCCTGTACCGTAAGCGGGACAAATAAAAACAAAAAAAATGCGATGAAGCTTTTCAAATGTCCCCCTACAAGAAAAAACGTATAATTATTTTATTATGTGCAATACGCCATTCTGATCAGCATAGCGCCAACCGTTTTCGCGAATAGCTATGGTAAAAGAATTTCGGGCGGAAACAGGAAGTTCTATTGTAACCTGATTCCCATTTATGTATCTAGTAGCTAGCTCTATACCCTCATCTCTTGCAATTTGATTTAATTCAATCCAACCAGCCAACTTATCAGTCATCACAGCCTGCACTATAAACATGTCTCCTGACTTCCCGTCCGTCAGCCAATTTTGCACTTCTTTTTCTGTTAGCCAATTACGTGCCGCATCACGATCAATTGTCATATGAATGTTAGCAGAATATGTGGTGTTTGACTGTTGCTCGCTATCTATACTAGACGTGGCAATCAGGTTCATAAGCTCTGCAGATTTTGCATTTTTCAGAACTTCCTCTAACTGATCTGGGATAGAATACTGCCCCAGCACATCAAGAATAATCTGCCGTCTTGCCTCATCAAAAGCCATCTCTTTAGCTGCTGCGGCTGTATCACTTGTTACACTTACAGATGCAACGCCCGTCAAATCTGCTGCATATGCGCCCGCAACAAGAGATATCCCAAAAAGGGCGACAAAAATATTCTTAAACACCTTCATATTCATAAACCCAAACTAAAACTTAGCATTAACACCTACGCGAATTCCCATAGATTTATAGAAAGATTCTATTTCACTTCCAATGGAGCATACCCAACCTGGACATTCGCTTTCCAAGTTTTTGATATTTATTGCGGTCGCGTTTCCTGTATCTGGGTCAAGCATAGCCGCCTCGCTCTCATAACCAGAACCATAATTTACACCGTTAATTACACCACCAGTAAGGATGTTGTTATACAACGTAGTATAATAATTCTGGTTTAAGTACGTCTTTGCATCTGCCCCACTTACAGAATAGTAATCATAAGTCAAACCAATCGACAACGCAACAGAATCTGTTATTGCAGTCGTCCAATTAGCGCCCAACCCAAAATGGAACGCACCGAACATACCAGCTTCATCTTCAACACTTTTCGGGTGCGCCCAATCGAAACGATAAGGTTGGTCCCCTGTTGCATTATAACCAGGTAATCCTAACTCTATACGACCATTTACTGCGTTATTTTGATTTATTACATAGTCCATATCCAACGCAAAATACGGTCCAGCCCACGTAACGTCATAAGAGTGACTAACGCCTGGTTGATAATAGTAATATGTACTACCGGTATCTATACTGGTTGAACCGCCTGGAATTTCCATAGGCGAATTAATATCATCACGCCAAATAATCTGCTGCTTATCACTGCCTATATTAACAACTATCGCAGGGTCACATTGAATTTCACCATTCACTTCAAAGCAAGCGGTAGTATCAACAGATAAGCCATAATTTGTTTCTGTTTCCAAATTATAATTCAAATATCTATAACCAACAGATGGTGTAATAGACACGTTGCCCCATTTAAAAATATCCGTCAAACCAAAACCAACATTAAAGCCGAGCATATTACCGCCCTGGCTGGTTCCTATTGATATAGCATGTCCGATTTGCTTACCTATTTCTGAATTATCTTCGGCATTTACCCACGTAGTGACAAGGAATCCGCCATTTGTAATATCGTCATCATACATTGTTGACTCGCCCCATTGCATACCGTATTTCAAGCCGGCATCAATTTGCATGGTGGTATTACCAACATCGAAAGAATAGCCTGCATCAACGCCCAGGACATTCCAGCCAACGTTATCATAACTTAAGATACTGCCAGATTGATTCATTTCCATCTGCCACTGAGAAAATTCATGAGACACACCTGCATCAATCCAAAATCCACTTTTTTTAGAACTTGTTGACGTATTAGCTGCCGAAGAGGTTGCAGAAGATGCCGTCATTCCAGACCGTTGCGCATTTGTGCTATAATTATTAGCAGCAGTCGTATTATAACGAGACGCATAAGAAGGGGTAGAATAATAATTATTACTATATTGGCTGGTATACCCCGTCTGGCGCTGCAAATAAGTTTGAGTATTGTAACGCGTCTGCGGAGACTGATACGTATTAGCAGAATAATATGTACCAGCAGCATTTACAGTCATAGGCGCAAAGGCCAAAAGCAAAAATTGAGACAATTTTTTAATCATTTTTCTACCCCTACATTAAATTATCAGTTGTATTGTATCACAAAAAGGTTGAAAATAAAAATGCTTCTTGTAAGAATAGGCAAAGAAAAAATACCAAAAGTCCATATAATTTTGGGATAATAGGTATGAATTCGAGTATGGCGACTACGAAGCAAAGCGAAGTGCCGCCGGGACGCGGAATGAAGTGTTGTACATAATGCGGATATGGCGACTACGAAGCAAAGCGAAGTGCCGCCACGATGCAAGCTAAAGCGTTGTACATAATGCGGATATGGCGACTACGAAGCAAAGCGAAGTGCCGCCGGGACGCGGAATGAAGCGTTGTACAAAATGCGGATATGGCGACTACGAAGCAAAGCGAAGTGCCGCCGGGACGCGGAATGAAGTGTTGTACATAATGCGGATATGGCGAAACTGGTAGACGCGCAGCACTAAGGATGCTGTGGAGAAATCCTTGGGGGTTCGAGTCCCCCTATCCGCACCACTAAATATAATAAAACTTACTAAAAATACTTGCCCGAGTTTTCTAAAATCTGCTAACATATCAGCATAGAAAGAATGAAAGGAATCAAACTGCTTTTTGCTGGTTATCTAGCATTGTCAGCATTTGGTGCAGTGAACTGTGCATTTGCGGACGATTCGGTGGATGCAGCACGTGCGGCAACAAGCCGGCGTGGTGTGTCGACTACTGTTGTTCGCCAACAAACTAATAGCACTTCAAATGATTCTCAAAGTCCAGCCAATCAATCGACTGTGTCAAGGACGACAAATCTTTCCTCTTCCGCTAATTCGACATCTGTTGGTGTAAGGGACAGGACAAACACAACAACAAGAAGCAATGTCGTTGTTCGCGATAGTGGAACGCGCACTACGTCTGACATTTCTACGCAAGGAGTGTCCGCAAGAACAACGGCTACCGTTATGCCAAGGAGCACAGTAAGCACTACAAACTCTGTAACCGTTCCATCAAGAACAGCAGTCAGTCGCAATGCTGCAACAACTGTATCTAGAACAGGAGTAACAGCTTCCCGCAACACAACAACACAACAAACGACAGCAGGCAGAACTGCCGCGAACGAAATTTCCAGAACAGCAACGTTAAACCGTGCGGCTACATCTGGCGCATCCAATACTTCAACTGCGCGAACAGCCAGCGCAGGTACTACCGCCTCATCACGAATATCAAGGGCAGGAACGGTCAGTGCGGAAGAAATTATAAATAAAGACATAACGCAATGTCGCGAAGTGTACTATAGCTGCATGGACGAATTTTGTGCTAATAAAGATAGTCAACTAAAACGTTGTGCGTGCTCTTCTAGGGTTAATGAATTTGACTCTGTAAAAGAACAACTGTCACAAGTAGAAGACAAACTTTTAGACTTTAATCAACGCTTATTGACTGTGAACATGGATAAAGAGGATGCCGAGGCTATATTTACCCCCACAGAAGGCGAACTAGCTTTTCAACAAGAAGACACCTCTGACTCCAAGAAATTATTAGACGAGATTTCAGAAAAATTAAATTCAACATTTGACACAAGTACGTTTGATGCAAATCTTGCACCGATAACCCTGTCATTGAACGCTGATGCGGCTTTTGATAGCGTAGACTCTCTTGCTGGTGCATCTACGACAACGAAGACAGGTACGGCTTTGTATAGCGCGGCTCTGCCAGTATGTCGAGAAATGGCATTAGAGGTATGTAGTCAAGAAGAGCTAGACATAATAGAAAGCGGCTACCAAATGGCAATCGAACAAGATTGTAATACGGTTGCAAAGGCATATCAAACGCAACAAGATTTAGCCAGAGAGAAAATCCGGGAAGGCAGCGCGTTATTAGATATATCGCGCTTGGATACTTACCAGCAACGTAACTCAGATGACATACTAACATGTAAGAAAAAGATGTTAGATATGTTAACTAATACATCTGTTTGCGGTACAGATTTACAAAAGTGCTTAGACATAAGTGGACAATATATAGATCCATCAACAGGTGAAGCAATTCTTACAAAAAATCTAGTAAATCTAAGCACATTAATTACACGTCCAACTGGGAATCAGACGTGGACGACAGTTCCAAACAACGAAAAATTCGTAAAATATCTAGATTCTAAAAAGATGTTTCTAGAATCTGCTACTGAAAATTGCCAAGATATTTCGGACTATGTGTGGGATTTATTTATAGAAGATGCGCTGGCACAAATAAAATTAGCTCAAGAAAGTAAATTAGAAGAAGTACGTCAAGGTTGCACGACATTAACAACACAGTGCCTAACAGACGCTGCGAAATCACTAGAAGACTTTGATGCACGCGCATTATCAATATTTGGCGTAACAGCAGACAAAACAGTAAAACAGATGTGTTCAGAGGTACAGACGGCATGTACTGCCCTACTAGACACAACTAGTGGCGGCGAAGATTGGAATTCTGGTATGACTGAAATTGCTACTGACAAAACGTATGAAACAATTTTGCAAACATGTCGTGAAATTGGTAAATCTTGCATAATACAATCATGCAAATCGATTTCTGGTAATTTTGGTCTGTGCGAAAATATTCAGACTTCAGTTAATAGAAAGGCAATTATTAACCGTACTGCATGTTGGGATGAAGTTCTAGCATGTGTTAAAAGTGCCGAAATAGAATCTATAAACAAGATAACGGAACTACAGAAACAATACATAGATGCACAAAATGGTTCCTTCTATACAGAACTTTATGGTAAATATGATATTGCAGACATCACGAATGATGAGTTAAGTTCAAGCTTTGACGGCGAGTCTTGCATTGCTGGTCAAAATGGTAATTGTATATATGATATATGTGCTTCAGAATGTGGTTTTGATGCGGAAAAGCAAACTTATACTAATGCAACTTCTAACGACTGCCAGGCTTGTCGCTTAGCCGAAAAAGTATGGGGAAATTGTGAGGCATACCCTGCGACCAATTTACAAGCAACAGATTCACATAATATGATAAAAATGCCAAAAGACTCGTCTCAAGAGACATTACTTTCTTGGTTTGCCAAAAATACAAATACTTCGGAAACCAGAGATAGCTGCCGTGATACATCATGTGGTCCAGGAATGGTGGCACAATGGGATTCAAACACACAAACAACCGTCTGTGTATCGAATGCTTCATTTTCTGATGATGGTTTGATGTGTCCTTCAAAAGATTATTGGCGTGTATATATAGATATAGATAACAGTGGGTACAACAACTGTTGTATGACCACAGAAGGGAAAGCTGGTGGACGTGATTCCTTTGGAAATTGCTGCTTATTAAACAACCTTAGAACCACAATACCTGGATTAGACTGGGAAACGAACAGCGGGTACTACAATCATGACGGAATATCAAGTACACCACTACCAACAAGTGATTCACCTATGTCCGGAACCGTACAAGACGATAAAAACGGTGGGCTTTGTCTTCCAGATAATGCAAAATTTGTAATGGCTTTTCCGTTAACAGGTACCACAGATTCCTATTACGGGACGGAGGATATGGGCTTCTTATTCTGCACTGGCAATGTAGAAGGTGAAGAAAAGACTGAAAAATTCCCATCGGGGCAAACAGTAACTTGTAATGGGGATTATATAATAGTTATGAAAAAAGCTGGCAAATACATTTCACCAAACTATTATGATTCTACACCATCATCAATACTAGACAGTTTCTATAGGGGTAACGAAGGAAAAAGTGAATGTGTCCAAGAGTATGACGCTGACACAAACAGTTGGACATGGGAACCGCAAAACTCATGTGAAGTCCAATCCCCAAAAAATTGGATATTAAAATAAAGAAATAAATGAAATTAATATAGCTTAATTTCAGAAAAAACATCTTTAATTACATTAAGCTCTTCCACAGAAAATTTTCCAAGAACCCAATCTGCTGGGTCTATTGGAAAATTAAAGTCACGCGGATGCCCTATTCCTATACGAATTCTTTTATAATTTGGACCAACCGCCGCATCAATAGACTTTATGCCATTATGTCCTGCACTACTTCCGCCAACCTTTTCACGAAACTTGCCAAGTTTTAAGTCCATATCGTCATGAATTACAATTAAATTCTCTAACGGTATTTTATAAAAAGCCATTAAACTTCTAACCGCGACACCACTATTATTCATAAAAGTCTGTGGCAACGCGTAAATTACCTTATGACCGTCAACTATACCTGTACAAGTTAAAGCCTCGTGTTCCTTACGCCAAACAGTATCTGCTGGAACAAAATGCCGCACAGCCAAGAAGCCAACATTATGACGTGTAAATTCATACTTGGCCCCAGGATTACCTAGTCCGACGATTAAAATTGGTTTATTTTCTTGCATATACACTTCTCTTTTTTTTATTATAATATCATATAAAGGAGAAAAATATGAAATTAAAATATGCAGGAATTTTAACAGCGGTATCTATTTTATTATATGGTGCTAATGCAAATGCGGGGATGTTGTTCGATTTGTATGCAGGTGCTACAATAGGTGCCGGTGCCGCTACTGTATTTTCTGACGGCACAGAAGAAACTCACTCAGCACAATCTTATGGCGCAGTTATTGGTTTAGATATCCCTGTTTTCAGATTTGAATTAGAATATGACTATATGCAACCAAACAATGCAAACCTGCACTTGGGTATGATAAATGCTTATGCAAAACTGCCTACCCCAATAATAAACCCCTATTTAGGTGGTGGTGTTGGAAACATATTTGGCGGCAAGGTTGCTGATATTGATGTAGAATCATCTGTCGCATATCAGGCCATGCTTGGTGCAACATTTGACATTCCTGTATTACCAATAAAAGTCGATGCAGAAGGAAGGGCTTTATATGCTCCAGATTTCTACAATATTCTGGATGAAAAACCAGACTTACTACAATATGAACTAAGATTAAAATTACGTTATATATTCTAGGGAAAAGACAATGCTTACACTAATTGACGGTAATTCCATATTATTTCGTGCTTATTACGGGGTACACAGCCGTTTGACCAGATCTGACGGGACACCAACTGGGGCAGTATACGGATTTTTTAATATGGTTTTACCTCTTTTAGCGTCAGCAAAACCAAACGATGCATTTGTTTGTATATTTGATGCATCAAGAACATCTTTCAGACAAGACATTTACCCAGCATACAAGGCAAATCGTCAAGAAACGCCGGCCGACTTAATAGCACAATCTTATCTGGTCCGTGAAGGCGTAGCAGCGATGGGCGTGCCTGTTCTTTGCATACCTGGGGTCGAAGCAGACGATGTCATAGCAACACTAGCTCGCGAAAATTGTACCATCCATGACGCAACACGCGTTATAACAAGTGATAAAGATTTGATGCAACTTGTGTCAGATTGTGTTTTTTTATACGATGGCATGAAAGAAAAAGAAATACGAGCCCCACAAGTCTTAGAAAAATTTGGGGTTCGGCCAGACCAAGTAATCGACGTTCAAAGTTTAATGGGGGATTCATCAGATAATGTCCCTGGGGTTCCAGGAATTGGTCCTAAAAAAGCGGCAGAGTTAATAAATCAATTCGGCACCCTTGATGAACTATACAATCACTTAGACGAAGTAAAAAACGACAGAATTCGCGGTTTATTAAGGGATAATCGAGATAGTGCATATATTTCAAAAAAACTAGTAACACTAAAAACAGACGTTGATTTGTCTGGTTTGAAAATAGAGAATTTTATATTTAATACTCCAAAAGCCTTAGATTTCGTAAAAGGAAAACTGGAAAGCAACTCATTGGTGGCAAAAATTGAAAAGTTATTTCCTATGGAGAAATTTAAATCTGGTCCCCAACCTGCTCTATTTGAATATGCAGGCTCTAAGTGTGAAATGCCAGAAGCATCTGCCGCAAAAGTCACTGTGGGAAAAAAATTGACCAGCAAAACAATACAATCCGTTGATGACTTAGAAGCTTTTTTGGCGACCATCACAGATAAAGTTGCAATTGATACGGAAACAACCGGATTAGATTATTTAAATGCGAAGATTGTTGGAATTTCTTTGGCAATAGACGATTCGTATGGCGTTTACATACCTATACGCCATCGTATATCTAGCGATGATCTGTTTTCAGAAGAAAAAATTGCACCAAACCAACTAGACATTTCTACTGTACGCGAAAGGTTGTGGCCCATACTAACAAACAAAAATATAACAAAAATTGGTCATAATCTAAAATACGACTTACATATTATGGCAAACGAGGGGTGGAATATCGATGAAATTTCCCCGATTGACGATACTATGCTTATATCATATGCGTTACACGGAACATTACACGGACATGGATTGGACGAGCTTGCACAAAAATATTTAGCTCATACAAATATATCATTTGCATCACTTTTTCCACCGAAAACAAAAGATGCAAATATGCACTTTGATTTATTAGATATAAGCAAGGCAACTCCATACGCTGCAGAAGATGCGACTATTTGCATGGGCTTATACGAACTTATGCGACCACAACTAAACAAAAATGAAAAGTTACGTCATTTATATGAAACATGTGATTTACCATTGATGCCCGTTTTATTAAAAATGGAACGCGCAGGAGTATTAGTAAACAAATCTGGTCTACAAAAGCTTTCTGGGGTATTTCATGACCAACTATCTGAATTAGAATCTGAAATTTGGAAATTAGCAGGTCATGAATTTAATATAGCCAGTCCAAAACAACTTGGCACAATTTTATTTGACGAATTACAATTACCGGCGAATAAAAAGCGCTCAACAGATGCCGAAGCGTTAAATGATTTAATTGATACTCATCCAATTATAGAAAAGATACTGAATTGGCGTTCAATAGCAAAACTAGCGGGAACATACGCAGACGCATTGCCGCGGCAAATCGCATTTGACGGCCGAATTCATACCACATATTTACAGACAAGTACCAATACTGGGCGCCTGTCCAGCCGCGACCCCAACCTACAAAATATTCCGATTAAAACAGAACTTGGGGAAGAAATACGAAAATGTTTTGTTGCCCCAGATGGGAAGTTACTAATATCAGTTGACTATTCGCAAATACAGCTTCGTCTGTTGGCAGACGTAGCAAATGTCCATACCTTTAAAGAGACTTTTAATTCAGGCAAAGACATTCACGAGCAAACTGCCCGACAAATTTTTGGAATTGCGGCGGATGCACTTGTACCAAAAGATTTACGTCGTGCAGCGAAAACAGTAAACTTTTCAATAATATACGGCATATCTTCATTTGGTTTGTCTGGTCAGCTTGGCATATCACGCGCAGCGGCCCAAGAAATAATAAATGCATATATGGCGGGCCTGCCAGAAGTTAAGGAATATATAGAAAATATAAAAAAGTTTGCACAACAACATGCCTGTGTTTATACCCCATGGGGGCGCAGAATTGAATTACCAGAGGTAAAAAATCCCCGCATGCGTGGTTATGCTATGCGCGCAGCGGTAAACGCACCTATTCAAGGCTTTGAAGCAGACTTGATGCGGTGCGCAATGGTAAATATAGAAAACGAAATTATGAAACCGAATGCAGACAAAATCCGTATGATTATGCAGGTACACGACGAAATCATATTCGAATGTGACGAAAATCTTGCTGAAGAATTTGCAAAAAAAATAGAATCTGCAATGGAAAATGTTGCAAAACTATCGGTACCATTGGCTGCTGATTATGTGATTGGCAAAGAATGGGGCAAATAAAAAATCCCCAAAATGGGGATTTTTTATTTATTAAATTTATGATAAGGATTGCCATCGACTTTTGTCGGCAGAAGCGCAAAAACTAAAAATACGATACTGACAATAAAGCCCAATGGTTCACATATTAAACCCAATAAAAATAACACTATCCACCATGCACTTAGCCCGGCATCATGTAAACGTCTAACCGTCAGTGAAATCATAGGTATAAACGATGCCAATGCAAATATTACAAAACCAAAAGACAAAATCCCTGTTATAGGAGAAACGACAAACTCTAGTCCAAACGGGGAATTAGAAAAGCCACTAATAAATATCAACGCAACCCACACGACTGATATTAACCAAATCATCAAACAAGACCACCAATACTCAGAACGTGATGAAGTACCTGCCCATTCTGTAAAACCGCGGTGCCAAAAAGCCCCAAAAGCTTCAAACATATTGGTATATATTTTACTTTGTTTTACTTCTGATTTCTTTTGTGATTTTTTTGCGACTCTTGGCATAAAAAACTCCTTTTTACCCTGTGTATTATAGCACAAAAATATATAAAAACCAACTCTCGTCCGACAGGTAAAAAAATACCCCAATTCGGGGTATTTTATTTCTGGTGGCCCTGGTCGGATTGCTCGCAAGCTCGCCAACTCGTAAGATTCAAACAGCGCTAACGCTTGTTTTCATCAACTATCGTTTCGAACCGACGGTTCTCGTCCGACAGGTAAAAAAATACCCCATTCGGGGTATTTTATTTCTGGTGGCCCTGGTCGGACTCGAACCGACACTCCTTGCAGAACTTGATTTTGAGTCAAGCGCGTCTACCAATTCCGCCACGGGGCCAGAACGCATAACAACAAATTATTTTGCTGCTGCCTTACGTGCCTCTACCTTTTTAACCAAACGGGCACTACGATTTGCTTTGTGCGCCGGCTTCTTAGCAGGCTTTTCAGCAGTACCAATTTTCTTGTTGATCGCTTTCTTAATTGCCGCCATTTCTGGTGTCAAGCGAGATGGTGCCTTTGACATAACATATGCATCTAAACCACCATGCTTTGTCAATGTGCGCAAACCTGCTGCAGAAACGCGCAATGAAAAATCACGATTTAAAATATCGCTGTGAAACTTTAATTTTTGCAAATTTGGCAAGAATGTACGCTTCGTATGACGCATAGAGTGGGAAACATTCATCCCAACTTCTGTTTTCTTACCTGTAACTTTACATACACGTGGCATAATATAATCCTTTAATAACTGGGGCATAATTTATAATAAAAATCTAGAAAAGTCAAGCGATGTTTTATTATTTTTTACGCCGCCATAGCCCATATATTCTACCACAAAAAAACTTAATTTCCAGCATTTATAAAAAATCAATGTTTTGATTCCTGTACCTTGAAAACACGGTTTATGCTACTATATATAGAGAAAAATAAAGGAGACTTATAAACAATGAATCCAGAAGAAATGCAAGAAACCCCAGAACAGGCAATTGCAAAGTACACTACTGATTTTACTAAATTGGCGGCTGACGGTAAGTTAGACCCAGTTATCGGGCGTGATGATGAAATCCGCCGTACGATACAAGTATTATCACGCCGTACAAAAAACAATCCTGTACTGATTGGTAACCCCGGTGTTGGTAAGACCGCAATAGTTGAAGGGTTGGCAGAACGAATCGTATCAGGCGACGTTCCCGAGAACCTACTAAAAAAGAAATTGCTATCCTTAGACATGGGTGCCCTGATGGCAGGTGCTATGTTCCGTGGGCAGTTTGAAGGACGCTTTAAAGCCATATTGAAAGCAGTAAAAGACTCTGACGGACAAATCATTTTGTTCATTGACGAGTTGCATACTTTGGTTGGTGCCGGTAAAGGTGAAGGCAGTATGGACGCAGGCAACCTATTAAAACCTATGCTTGCACGTGGTGAACTGCATTGCTTAGGCGCAACCACATTGGATGAATATCGCCAATATATAGAAAAAGACCCTGCTTTGGCGCGTCGTTTTCAGCCTGTGTATGTAGATGAACCAAGCGTAGATGATACTATTTCTATACTACGTGGGCTTAAAGAAAAATACGAAGGGCATCATGGTGTTCGTATTTCTGATGCGGCATTGGTTTCAGCTGTGCGCTTGTCTAACCGCTATATTACCGACAGATTTTTGCCAGATAAAGCCATAGACTTAATTGATGAGGCAGCAGCCAGAGTTCGTATAGAAATAGCGTCTAAACCAGAAAAGTTGGATGAAATCGATCGTCATTTAATGCAGTTAAAGATTGAACAACAGGCATTAAAGAAAGAAAAAGACGAAGATTCCAAGAAACGCTTGAAAGAATTGGAAACTGTTATAAAAGAGACAGAAGAAGAATCTGCAAAACTTACTGCAGCGTGGCGTGAAGAGCAAAAGAAGATGCGTGGGCTATCAGATGCTATGGCAGCATTAGATGCTGCGAAAGCGGAGGTGGCAACTGCTATGCGTAACGGGGATTACGAAAAGGCCTCTGCCCTGCAATACGGCAAGATTCCTGAACTGGAAGAACAGATACGTAAAATGAATGCGGAATCCAAGGAGTATAAGACCGTATTACCAGAACATATTGCTGCGGTTGTTAGCAAGTGGACTGGCGTTCCTGCCGATAAATTAAGCGTTGAAGAGCAGTCAAAACTATTAAACATAGAGGACGAGCTGCGTAAACGTGTTGTCGGTCAAGACCATGCTTTGACGGTCATCGCGAAAGCGATTCGCCGTAGTCGTGCAGGCTTGTCGGATCCGCACCGCCCAGCGGGAAGCTTTATGTTCTTAGGGCCAACAGGTGTTGGTAAAACAGAAGTGGCAAAGGCTTTAGCGGAATACCTATTTAATGATGATACTGCTATGACTCGTATTGATATGAGTGAATATATGGAGCCCCATTCTGTATCTCGATTGATTGGTAGTCCTCCGGGATATGTAGGTTACGAGCAAGGCGGTGTTTTGACGGAAAGCGTACGTCGTCGTCCATATCAGGTTTTGCTGTTTGATGAAATAGAAAAAGCAAATCCAGACGTGTTTAATGTCTTTCTACAAATATTAGATGATGGACGTTTGACAGATGGTCAAGGTCATGTTGTGAACTTTACAAACACAATCATAATAATGACCAGTAACCTGCCAGATATGGAAGCGGTTAAAAAGCATTTCCGTCCAGAATTCATCAACAGAATTGATGAAATCGTGTTCTTTAACCCATTGGGTAAAGATGTAATGGCTGGAATTGTAAAAATCCAACTACGCAACCTAGAAAAACGCTTGGCAGAACGTCGTATAGAACTGAATGTGTCAGACAAGGCAATTAAATGGCTGGGAGATAATGGATACGACCCTGTATTCGGTGCCCGTCCACTGAAACGTTTAATTACATCAGCGGTAGAGGACAAAATAGCGGACCTGATTTTGTCTGGTCGCGTCGGTGAAGGTAGTACTGTATATGTCGATGTTCAAGGGAAAGAACTTACTGTAAAGTAAGCTACTAAAATAAAGGGTGACAAAATGTCACCTTTTATTTTGTTTTTCTTGTCTTTCCAAGCACAAATCGTCTGCCCTTGGCTATTTTTTTCATCTGTTCGGTCTCTAGGAACATAGTGGATTTATTTGTCATATCAACACGCAAGTCACCCCCCGACTTCCAAACATTTGTGGCTTGAACATTATACTTGGAAACAACATGTTTTATCTGCGGTAACTTCAATTTTAAATCTGTATCATAAATCAACCACATTGGCTTAGCTGGATAATTTGGATTATTTTCAACAACACCATGTATTGCCAATATAGTGTCCTCACAGAAAAATTCGATTTTTGTATTAATGTGTTGCCTTATAAATTTTTCACCATTAATAAAAATGTCGTTATAAATTCCACCTGGGGCAATTTTTACTCTCTTTACAGTAACAACAACATCTTTACGTTCTGCAGCATTTGCCAAAATCTTTTTAGACACTTTTTTGCTATCAGCATTAGGCTTTTCTACCATTCGCTCTGTTTGATCTTTGTCCGACAAAACTGCCAGATTTTCCTCAACTTCATCAGCCTTAACTACACTTT
This sequence comes from Candidatus Enterousia avicola, assembly GCA_018714345.1. Lineage (GTDB taxonomy): Bacteria > Pseudomonadota > Alphaproteobacteria > Rs-D84 > Rs-D84 > Enterousia > Enterousia avicola. The sequence continues at coordinate 50,590 of DVNO01000002.1, forward strand.
TTTTAGAAGTCCCTATTGACGCTGTAACCAACTGATTGGTTCTTTCGATATTAGCTTTATCTAATATCTGAATAACTGGACAACAGATCTCATGCCCATCTTCAAAAATTATTACTGTATTTTTCTTTAAAGAGTCAGCCTTTATCGTTTCTGCCGCAAATGGTATGTTGATAGTCTTTTTCAAATCTGACGTGTCAGAAATCACAGTATGCAATCTACCCTTTGCCTTTGACAAAAACAATTCATGCGTGCTGGCAATATAGCTTACAGCTTTTGCGCCTGCTTTAGATTTTGTTAAAATTCGCCCACGTTTTAAATCTATTACGTATAAAAGGCCTGAATGCCCATCCAACTGCTTACGCACAACTGCAAGTTTAGTCTTTTCATCATACAGACATAACTCATAGGGGACCTTAGCAGACCTTAGTAAACTAGAATCCGAATCTCCGTTAAAGAAAAATAAGCCATATTTATTATTATCAGTAACAGCCGAAAACAAAGGTATCTTAAATACTGGATTTATGATATTGGCAGATTTTCTCTTTTTTAACGTACATTTAAAACTGTTACCAAAAAGTTTAGTTTCTTTATTATAACCTGGAAAACGCCTAGCTAATTCCTCATTCAATACTTCCTCTATCGGCAAACCGTTACGCTTTCTATAATTATACGCATGACGTATGCTTAAATCGCTACAAGAACGCCAATCATTTACACTTTGACGCCTATATTTTCGAAAGCTCCTGGTTGCTTTATCATATCCTGGAAATCTTTTTGATAACTCTTCGTTCAAATTATCTTCTATTTGTAAACCATGCTTTTTACGATTACTAAAAGCAACGCGTAAACATTTATCGCTTGATCGGGTCCAGTCTTTGTTTAGTTTACTTAATTCACGCCCATTACCGAAAGATCGTGTAACTTTATCATAGCCGGGAAATCTTCTTGCAAGTTCTTCATTTAATGCATCCTCTATTGCTTTTCCCTGCTTTTTGCGACGCCCATAAATACACCGCAACACTTGCGAACTGGTCTTAGACCAATCCATCAAGCTACTTCTGGAAACATTACCAAATGTTTGTTTCTCTTTATCATAACCAGGGAAACGCTTGGCAAGCTCATCATTCAAAGAATTTTCTATTTCCAACCCCTTTCTTCTACGAAAAAGGTATGCCCCCCTTAAAGAATTGTTACTTGCCTTTGACCAATCAATATTTCTTTTTCTGCTAAAACGCGCGGCTCCAGCTTCTTCTGTTTTTTTATCACCATTAACAACATGTTCGGTAAGCTTTCGTGCCACATCTGGTGTCAATGAAATAATTGTACGAACAAAAGCGGCTATCGCCGCCCTAAATTCTGGTGATTTAAGTAATTCTTCCATTAACATATGGGAAAAGTTCTTTTCATTAGAAACCGAATTCTTATCTGTATTACTCATATTTGCTCTTCATTTACTGTATTCTTCTCACTTTCCCCCACATAACTTATTATTACTTTTTACCTTTAAATTGAATGTCTCGCAGTTTTTTGTATTCACCACCCAACGCAACTAATTCGGCATCTGTTCCCTGCTCTACAATATGTCCATCTTTTATGACGCAGATTATGTCCGCATCCAAAATTGTAGACAAGCGGTGTGCTATCACAAAAGTAGTTCTTCCACGCATTAAGTCTTTCAATGCGGCCTGTATTAATTTTTCACTTTGGGTATCCAGCGCAGAAGTAGCCTCATCCAACAATAATATCGGAGAATCTTTTAATATAGCGCGCGCGATTGCGATTCGCTGTTTCTGCCCACCAGACAGCAACGCGCCCCCTTCCCCGACCGTTGATTGATACTTATGTGGAAAATTCATTATAAAGTCATGCGCGTTTGCAGCCCTTGCCGCAGCCTCTACCTGTTCATGCGTAGCATTCGGCGCACCATACTTGATATTTTCTTCTATAGTACCGTTAAACAAGAATACGTCCTGTGAAACTTCCGCTATATTTTCACGCAACGATTGCAGAGTAAACTTGCGTATATCAGTACGGTTAATTTCAATTTTCCCTTTTTGGGGTTCATAAAACCGCTCTATCAAATTAAACATCGTAGTCTTACCACCACCAGAAGGACCAACCAAAGCACAAACCTTTCCCGCCGGAACATTTAAATTTATATCTTTTAGAACAGGCTCGTCTGGAACATATGAAAAAGATACATGACTAAACTTTACCGACAGCTTACCGGGATTTAAATCTTTTGCATCTGGCAAATCTTGAATATCTGGCTTACTATCCAAGAAATCAAACAAAACCTCTGCCGCCAACAGGCCATGTTGAACTGTATTGCTTGTGCTAGTTATACTACGCGCAGGTTTATACGCGGCGGTTAACGCCAACAAGAACGCCGTAAAATCACCTGTTGTAATAGCCCCTGTAACGATAAAGTGCCCACCAGCAATCAAGGCCAAACACAACCCGATAGATATCATCAATTCCAATAAAGGTGACTGCAACGCAAAAACCTGCGTTCCTTTATAAGAATTTACCATTGAAGCATTCAAGACATCTGCAAATTTTTTTGATTCCGTTTCTTCATTCGCAAAAGCCTGAATTGTTTTCATACCCTGCAAGGTCTGATTCAAGTGTTGCGACACATCATTAGCAATACCAAACGATTCGCGCGATAACTTACGACGCTTTCTCATAATTAAAACCATAGGAATCATTATCGCAGGCACCAAGAATATAAGCACAGCACACAATTGTGGTGCGTAGTAAACCATTAGCCCCAACGTCATCATAAGCGTTGCAATTTGTTGAACGGTATTTACCAATGTCCCAGTAACCAAATTCAACACAGCACCAGCCTGTACACTAAAATAATTTAAATGCTTTCCTATGCCATCACCATAAAACTTGGCAATGTTCATTTTCACCATGTGAGAATAGATGCGCTGCTGCAAATCTGCACTAGCGTTCAACCCAGCCTTTGCCATCAACAAAGATTTTGCATAACTAAATATGCCCTTAAAGCCAAACGCAGCGATAACCTGCATACCAAAAAAGTATATATTAGCCATACTTTTTTGTATAAAAGCCTTATCAACAACTTGCTGGACCAGAGTTATGGTATACGCCTCAGCCGCTGCGGCCAGAACAGTCGCCACAACACCTAAAATCAGCCATTTCAACTGTGGGCGCCCTATTTCACGCCATACGCGAGCATAAAGAGACCACTTAATTCGGCGATTAGTTTCATCGCCTTTTATAATTTTTTTTATTTTTTTCTTTATATTCTTAAACATGCTTGGCATTATAAGTTGCAACTATAAAAGAGTCCAGCAAAAGATTAAATTCAACAAAAATCATTTTTAATTTGACAATACATTCAAAAGTGTATAAAATCCAAAGGCTAAAAAAATAAAAGCAGAGTTTTGGGGTCATAGCTCAGTTGGTAGAGCACCTGCTTTGCAAGCAGGGGGTCGTCAGTTCGAGTCTGATTGGCTCCACCAAGATAAATGCGTTAAAGGGGGTGAATAACCGATGGTAAAAGTTCTAGTTCGCGACAATAACGTAGAACAGGCTTTACGTGTTGCAAAACGTAAATCTCAGAAAGAAGGTCTGTACCGCGAAATGAAAGAACGTCAGCGTTATGAAAAACCAACTACTAAACGCAAACGTTTGAAAGAAGAAGCCGTTCGCAACGAAAAGAAACGTCAATCTAAACAGCGTATGGTTTTCGGTTTCTAATTAAAAGTTAGAAAAAAATAAAAAATCTGCCAAATTGGCAGATTTTTCTTTTCATTAAAGCGTTAAAAACTACCTACGCTACTTTCTTGGCATCACGCAGAATTTCAACCGGTGGCTTTTTACCCAACACAACATTTTTGTCGATTACAATCTCTGCCAAATCTTCTTTTTCTGGAGCTTCGAACATCGGTTGCAACAAAATCTTTTCCAAAATACTGCGCAGCCCACGAGCACCAGTCTTGCGCGCAACCGCTAACTTCGCAATTTCACGCAACCCGTCTTCTTTTATAGTAAGCTTTACACCATCCATTTCCAACATCGCCGCATATTGTTTTACAATTGCGTTCTTTGGTTCAGTCAAGATTTTAACTAACGCCGTCTCATCTAACTCTTGCAATGTTGTAACTACAGGCAAACGACCAACCAACTCTGGGATAATACCAAATTTTACTAAATCTTCTGGTTGAACATCATCTAGGTAATTCTTAGACTCGCGCTCTTTCTTAGATTGAACATCCGCACCAAAACCGATACCAGCGCGCTCGTTCTTACGAGAGGCAATTATCTTATTCAGCCCATCAAACGCACCACCACAGATAAATAGAATCTTGCTGGTGTCTAATTGAACAGTCGCCTCACCTGGGTGCTTGCGCCCTGCACCACCGGCTGGGACGTTTGCAACAGTTCCTTCGACTAGTTTTAATAAAGCCTGTTGAACACCCTCACCCGACACATCACGTGTTAAAGAAGGATTTTCAGACTTTCTCGCAATCTTATCTATTTCATCAATATAAATAATTCCACGACTTGCACGCTCTACATCAAAATTAGCATTCTGCAACAGTCTGGTTAAAACACTTTCCACGTCGTCTCCAACGTAACCCGCCTCAGTCAAAGTCGTTGCATCAGCTATTGCAAATGGAACATCCAAGATACGCGCCAACGTTTGCGCGAACAAGGTCTTACCCGTACCTGTCGGACCAATCAGCAATACGTTAGACTTCTGTATTTCCACATTAGTATTTACAGACACACTATGACGCTTATAATGGTTATAAACTGCAACGGAAAGTGTGCGTTTTGCATCATCTTGCCCAACAATATATTCATTTAAAAAGTTATAAATCTGACGTGGTGTAGGCAGCTTAGAACTGTCGTGACTAACATTAGCACGCATATCATCAGCCATAATATCGTTGCACAGATTTATACATTCGTCACAAATGCAAACGTTTCTACCGCTGACCAGCTTTTTTACCTCGTACACGGCCTTGCCACAAAAACTGCAAAACTGCGGTGTTTCACCTGTTTGATTTTCGTCTGTAGATTTTATCTTATCGTCACTCATATCCAATATTCCCCCACACCTTTGGAAAATTTATTTGCGTTTCAAAACCCCGTCTATCAAACCAAAGTCTTTTGCTTCTTCTGGCGTCATCCAATTATCACGCTCCATCGCGTCAAAAAGTTCTTTTTCTTTACGCCCTGTAAACTCAGACATCTGCTTTATCAACGTCTTTTTATTCTTCTGATATTGAGCCATACGAATTTCCATATCCGTAATTTGCCCTTCTGCCCCAGCCAACGGTTGATGAATCATTATCTGAGTATTTGGTAACACGAAACGTTTTCCTTTCTCGCCAGCTGCCAATAAAACGGACCCCATAGAAGCAACCAATCCCATACCTATTGTAGAAACAGGGGCTTTTATATACTGCATTGTATCCATTATCGCCCAACCCGCAGAAACATCACCCCCTGGTGAGTTAATATAAACAGAGATATCAGCGTTTGGATTCTCTGATTCCAAAAACAACAACTGTGCAACTACAGTACTAGCCATATTAGGCTCAATTTGACCGTTTATCATTATGATACGATCACGTAATAATCTGGAATAAATATCAAAAGAGCGCTCTCCACGTGGCGACTCTTCTATAACAACTGGTATCAAAGACATAATACAAAATCCTTATTTTTTACACATAAAACTATACCACACAAAAACCCGATTCGCGAATTTATCATATATATAGTAAGAATATCCAAAAAAACAAGACGAGACTTTTTAAGCGACTTTTTTCATATCACGCTTTACACTACGCACATATTTACGCAGCTCATCAATTGGCACCAAAGACCCATCTCTTTTCTCTGCAGACCAATAGTCCCAACCGTTAAAGCTAACACTGTGTTGAAGCTTTGCTGCCATGACATGAATAGAAGCTTTACCGTATAAAGTATGTGTCAACATCCCATCACGGGTAATCATCACTCGTTCACCACGCGGGCTAACCAAAGTTTGTCCAACATACAACAAGCCTGCTTCTATTAATTCTTTAAAAGCAACACGAACTTCTGCACGTTTCGGTGTTGTGACCTCTATTTCCGACAAATCCAAAGGCTGAACTGCTTCAACCCTTGCACGTGCCGCAGCAACATAAGACTCGTCTCGTTCTATACCAATAAAATTACGCCCCAATTCCTTTGCTGCAGCAGCGGTCGTACCACTACCCAAGAATGGATCTAAAATAACATCACCCTGTTTAGTAGACGCCAAAATTACACGACGCAACAAATCCAAAGGTTTTTGTGTATTATGTAAACTTTTGCCATCTGCCCCTTTAATACGCTCTTCACCCAGACATATATTTATATTCCAATCAGAGCGCATTTGCTTTCCACCATTTAATTTTTTCATAGTTTCATAATTAAATGTGTACTTGCCAGTTTTGCGTGGTGTTGCCCAAATTAAAGTTTCGTGCGCATTGGTAAAGCGTGTTCCACGAAAATTTGGCATAGGATTTGTTTTTACCCAAACAATATCATTTAGAATCCAAAAACCTAAATCTTGCAAAATTGCCCCGACACGAAAAATATTGTGATAACTACCTATTACCCACATCGCACCATCTGGTTTCAAAATGCGCTTACACTCTGTCAGCCATGCACGCGTAAAGTCATCATATGCCTTTGGACTCTCGAACGCATCCCACGCATCTCGAACAGCACGGGCGGCCGTCTGATCTTCTGGACGATACAAGGTTTTTGCCCCTAATTGTAAATTGTAAGGCGAATCCGCAAATACGGCGTCAACTGACGCATCAGGAATACCTTTCATTACCTCTATGCAATCACCAGTCAAAATTTGGTTTAAATATTTTTCCATCTCTCTCTATTCTCAGGAATTATTTTACCACAAACCGCCCCCTTTAAAAAGCTGCCCGCAAAGGGCTCTTATGAAATAAAGTGCTTGATTTTTATAAAAAACGCATTTTTTGCAAAAAAATCAAAACGCAAATTCTACTTTACAGAAAGGGATTTGATTGCTACCGTATACCAGTATGAGATGTCCTTATTGTAATTCAACAGACAGCCGGGTAACAGATTCTCGTCCCGACATAGAAGACGCCATAATTCGGCGCCGTCGTGTTTGTAACCAATGCGGGGCTAAGTTTACCACGGTTGAACGGGTGCAAATGCGCGACCTTATGGTTCGCAAGAACAGCGGAAAGCTGGAAGCATTTGACCGTGAAAAGCTGCGCCGCAGCATTAAATTAGCATGTCGCAACAGGGACGTTGGTGACGAACAAATAGAAAAATTGGTAACATCGATACATCGTAGACTAGAAACGGAAACAGCCGACGATACGGTAACCAGCGCAATGGTTGGGGAAATGGTATCTGATTCATTATTAAACTTAGACCCTATTGCGTTTGTGCGATTTGTTTCTGTGTACCGAAAATTTTCCCGCATATCTGATTTTAAGAAGATTTTGGATAAGATTCCAGACGCGGACAACGATGCGGCTGTATGCAAACTACCTAAAAATTCATTATTCTGAACAATCAAAATGAAGAAGATATTCACATTTTTAATAGCAATATTTTTGCCAATTGCTGGTTTCGCGGCAGAGCTGCCAAACCTAGACATTTTATCCGATGCAGACGCAAGTCTTTACACTCAGATATTTTTGCTGCAATCTGAAGAAGAAATAAGCGCAGCGCAAAAATTAGAAAAACAACTGACGGACCCGTTTTTGATGAACGAGGTCCTTTATCAACGCTACATTTCTGACACATACCGCACTCGTGGCAAAGAGCTTGTTTCATGGATGAACAAATATTACGACATGCCAGGTGCTGACAGAATGGTAAAGTTAGCAAAAATAAAACAGGCCTCCGTCCGAAAAGCCTACGTACCAAGGACTATAAGCGGCGGCGCATCAATAGAGACAGCACAATCTGAGACATGGACTGCAAAAAAATACACAGGTTCAACCAACACCAAGATTACAAAATTTAAAAGAGCCATAAGAAGCGGTGCGACCAAAACTGCAAGATTGATTTTAGAAGACCAATCTTTTAAGAAAAAACTTACGGCATCAGACTATGGTCGTCTTGCGGGTCGTTTATCGTTTATATATTACACTAATGGCGAATTCGAATTAGCAAAAAAATGGGGATTTGTTGCAGCAGATGCAAAATCTGAATACGGTTTGTGGGCAATGGGTCTGTTATATTTCAAAGAAGAAAAATACGCTGAAAGCGAAAAATATTTTAGTGAAATATTGGATTTAGAGCAGATAAACAACGCCAGAAAGACAGAAGCCGCATTTTGGGCTGGCAAAGCGGCAGATGCGAATGGTGACAGAACCAATGCAAAAAAATACTGGGAAATTGCCGCAGCACACCCAATGGCATTTTATGGTGCGCTAGCATCAGTTA
>DVNO01000034.1 GCA_018714345.1 Candidatus Enterousia avicola
TGTAAATAAAATGCAATCTCAATATGACCGTGCAGTAACGAATCTTGGTTATGCAACGATTACGTCCCCTGTTGACGGTACGGTTATTTCTCGTCAGGTTGATGTTGGTCAGACAGTGGCGGCTTCTTTCCAAACACCTGATTTATTTGAAATCGCCGAAGATTTATCACAGATGCAAATAGAAACTTCTGTATCCGAAGCAGATATAGGTATGATTAACGAAGGGCAATCTGTAACGTTTACCGTAGATGCATACCCAACTCAGACATTTGAAGGTTCTGTTCGTCAGGTTCGTTTATCGCCGACAATTACGTCTAATGTTGTCGTGTACACTGTGGTAATTGATGTTGATAATTCTGATTTGCGTTTGAAGCCTGGTATGACGGCGTTCGTTACGATTTTAATTTCCGAAAAGAAAGACGTTTGGAAAGTTCAGAATTCTGCGTTGATTTTACGCAGTTTTGATGGAATTGTGGCTGATCCTGGTGATGCAACCCCAAGTGACCATTTGGCTATACAACGTATTGTAGATGGGGAACCGACGGTCGTGTTAGTGCCGTATGAAAAGGGGTTAGTAACGGCTACTGAAACAGAGATTATTTCGGACGAGATACAAGAAGGAGATAGAGTCATATTTGGACGCTATGGATTGTCTTCATCTGGTTCGTCTAGTATGCGTATGGGACCACCGATGTAAAGAAAAAACGGGGGAAAGTCCCCGTTATTTTTTGTGAAATTTTTTGATATAAATGGTATAATTTCAGGGGTAAAGAGAGAGTTTGATATGAAAAAGACAACCGGAAAGAAGTCTAATATAAATATTATTTCTATGAACAAAATTTGTAAAAGCTTTCCCGTTGAGATGGGTGGCGAACAGCAAGTTCTGTTTGACATAACGTTTGATGTAAACCAGGGGGAATTTGTATCCATTATGGGACCGTCTGGTAGTGGTAAGTCTACGTGCATGAATATAATCGGTGCTTTGGATACGCCGACTAGTGGAACTTATAAACTGTACGGTAAAGATGTTACACACTTATCTTCCGACGAACTGGCGATTGTAAGAAACGAATATATAGGATTCGTATTTCAGCAGTTTAATTTGCTATCAAAGCGTAGTGTATTGGACAACGTAATGTTGCCGCTTATGTACCGTGGTTTGCCTATGGGCGAAAGAATACGACGGGCCAGAGAGATGTTAAAGCGTGTAGGTCTAGAAAAATTCGAGTCTTACTTACCAACGCAGTTATCAGGTGGTATGAAACAGCGTGTTGCCATTGCACGGGCTTTGGCTGGTGATCCGAAGTTGATTTTGGCAGACGAACCGACGGGCGCTTTGGATAGTAAAATGGGTAATGATATTTTACAGTTTTTCAAGCAGTTAAATGAAGAGATGGGCATTACCATTGTTATGATTACGCATGAATTTGAAATAGCCCAGTATTCTAATCGCTTAATTCATATTTATGACGGGCGTATAACGTATGATGGTAAAGTTCCAAAGGACGAACGTGTATTGCAAAGGTAAATGTATAAGAAGTAGGTATTAAGATGACATTTAATGATATTTTAAAAGAATCTTGGTTATCTATCAGTGGTAACAAAGTGCGGTCTTTTTTGACGGTATTGGGTATAGTTATCGGTGTTATGGCGGTTGTTATAATGGTAGCCGTTGGCGAGACTGTATCTAAACAGATAAGTGACCAGTTTTCATCACTTGGTACGAACACGATTATGATACGAGCTGGGGCGGCGCAAAGTGCTGGTGTCAGAACAGGTAATAGGCAGACGTTAACTATTCAAGATGCAGAATTTATAGGGCAATTACCAGACGTTGCGGCTTTCAGCCCAGTACAGAATGCGGCGGCTCAGGTTATATACGGGAACCAAAACTGGGCTACGTCGATGGTTGGCGCTTATCCTGGTTATGAACAGGTTCAGACGCTGGAAATGGAATACGGAACTTTTTTCAATCAAGCGGCCGTACGTAACGGATCTACATACGCGGTTATTGGACCTAAGACGGCAGAAGAACTTCAAATGCCAGAAAACCCTGTTGGAGAGATTATACGTGTTATGAACGTTCCTCTTACCGTGATAGGTATGACGAAAGAGCGCGGTGATTCTGCCATGGGAAGTCAGGACGATATGTTAATTGTTCCTATTACCACATTGAAAAAGCGCATACAGGGCAGCCGTTTTCCAAACTCTGTAAGCATGATAACAATAAAGTTAAAAGAAGGTGCAGACAATGCGTTAGTAATAGAACAAATAACTGCCCTGCTTCGTGAACGTCATAAACTTGCTGATGATGCGGCAGACGACTTTCAGATTATGGATATGAAGCAAGTTATGGAGGCGATGGATACAGTTACAGGTTATATGGCAATGCTATTGATTGCTATTGCAGCAGTATCTTTGTTAGTTGGTTCTATTGGTATTATGAACATGATGCTTGTCTCTGTTGCAGAACGTACACGTGAAATTGGTATACGCAAGGCAATCGGGGCACGCGAAAGACATATTATTATTCAGTTTTTGTCTGAGGCAATATTGATTTCTTTCATCGGATCTATGGCTGGATTGCTGCTGGGGGTCGGATTATCACAAGGTATAGGCCGGTTTGTAATGGGATACAATGTGCCATTTAGTGTGTGGCCGGTGGTAGTATCTGTTACTGTTGCCGTGGTAGTAGGATTGGCGTCTGGTGTTATGCCGGCAATGAAGGCAGCTAAACTTAACCCAATTGATAGCTTAAGATACGAATAAAAAAACCGGCAAATGCCGGTTTTCTTATGATAAATTCATTTTCTTTTGCATTTCTATCAGTACAGGAGTGTCTATTCCTATATTTTGGGCGCGGTGGATTAAACCGGCCAGTGCAAATATTCCTTCTACGGTTCCTTCTGGTTTTTCCCCGCGGGCAATCGCCATGCCACCGGCAAAATTACGGCTGGTCGCAGATGTTGCAGATAAGAACAAGTCCCCTATTCCGCACAAGTCTAGAAACGTGGCCATTTTTGCCCCACTAGCAAGACCTATTGTCATAACTTCATTCCAAGCTTTTGTAAAGAAAAAAGCCCTCTCATTTTCACCAGAAGCTGCAACAGATTTATAACCGCAAATCAAAGCAACCGCATTCTTTCCTACACCACAAATTTCGGCACCAACGACATCATCGCTTGGATTGATTACTAATTTGTTAAGAATGGATTTTCCTACCTCAACAGCTTTGGGTGTACCAGCAAGGGTACTTCCAGTCAAAACGCCTCGTGCAACTTCTGCCGCAAACTGCGGACCAGATAATACGCCATAGTCCGAAACTTCTGGCATTTCTGCCGAAATAATTTCAGACATAAAATCGCCTGTTGCGCTTTCGGCCCCTTTGGTGCATACAATTATAGGCTGGTTATTATATACTTGTTTTGCCTTACGTAATGTTTCGCGAAAAAATGCAGCTGGCGTTACTATTAACCAGGCTTCACACGTCGCTATATCATTCATATCTTTTGTTACAGTTATATTTGACGGCATTTCAACCCCATCAAATGCCTTAAAAGCCCCGTCATATGACCACAGCAAAACATCTGCACCACCACGTGCAGACACAATAGCCAGTGCTGTTCCCCATGCACCAGCGCCAATTACCCCAACTTTCATTTTGTTTCCCTTAATTTTTTCTGAATATTTGGGACAATTACTAAACCATCATCTGATAATTCTATTGCACGTAAATATGCGTCACGTGCTAATTTTTTGTCCCCAATTGCAATATATAAATCACCTAGCTGTTCAAATAAGGAAGAGCAAGATGCCGATACTTCACCAACGCGAACCAGTACATCTAATGCTGGCTGAACCCCTTCCCTTACCGTTATGACGTATCCCAATGTATCCCACGCCATAATATCGGTAGGATCTTGTTTAACAAGCGTCATGGCATAATCATATGCATCTTCTATTTCGCGTCCCTCTTTCGCCCATATTTTCGCCTGCAGCGCCAGAATTTCAGAGTCTAGTGGTAGTACGTCCGAAGCCTCTTTTAAATCTTTTTGGGCTTTGTCTATATCGCCAAAGACGAAGTATATATGAGCTCTACTTTTTAAGAAGAAAGCTCGCCCTAGCTTGGTTAAATTTTCATCATCTAACGCCATATTAACTACTTTTAATGCAGCGCGTTTTTTCCCTTGCTGAATATCGTAAGCAATTAATTTGTTTATAGCTGGAACGAACAAGGGGTTTTCTTTTATCGCCTTTTCTAGCAGTTTTACATTCCCTGCCCTTTCAGCCTGTCTTAAAACAGCAAACAAATAGAACGGGCTGCTTTTCGATATTTTGTTAAAATATTTTTCAAAGTCACCGACATTATTATAAAAGAACTGACCCAGATAGTAATTTATTGCATCGCTATTTTTTCCAAAATCAGGACTTGTTATTTGTGCAAATCTAAGCAACAGAATTGAAAGGTCAGAATACATCATTATTTGTGTATGTGACACAGTTTGTACAAGACTGAAAGCCAACGCATTATTTAAGCCAGAAAACATGCCCCAATCGGGTATATTTTCATAATCAAGCATGTACATTCCACCAGGTCTTGCGGTAAAGTCATCATGCAGCTTGTGATAAGCATCCATCAGGTTATTATGCTTGTAAAAAGACATCAGATACAGATAGTCATTTATGTTCATAAAATCAACGCGAACTTTGGCAAAAGATTCTGCAGCTTTTTCAGCATCGCCCTTTTCTGCGTATATCTGACCGGTTATAAAATTCTGCCAAGATTCATTGGTTGGCAAGCTTTTTATAAATTTTATAGCGTCTTTTTCTTTGTCTTCTGCAACAGATGCCCAGATACGTAAAGGTGCTGCTAAGGCAGATTCATCTTTTTTATGGCGTTGGTAAAGATCTTTCCACTTTCCTTGTTGAACCAAATAAGCATCATAAATTAGTCTGGACGCAGTTGTTTTCTCTTCTTCAAGAAGTGCGACTTCTTCCGGCATTTCCCCGTTTAAAAAGTCGGATAAGACTTTTACAGATTGAACGACTGGGTATTGATTTTCAGTCAATTTGGCAGAGAAAGCAGACGCGCTTTCAAAATCATTAACATAAATTGCATGCTGCGCCGCAAGAAACGAACCATACTGTGATTCTGGATAAATATGATTCTTTTCATTGTTTTTGGCATAATTATGATACCAAAGTGCCCCACTGGTTACTACCAGAACGCTGAGTAAGGCAATACCTGTAAATAATGTTTCTGCTTTTTTCATAGTAAAAATATGCTACAATAATCTTCATGAATAATAAAGAAAAATTTAAACAGTATGCAGAATTACTACGCGATTGGTCCAAGCGTATGAATTTAGTGGCACCAAGTACATTGTCTGACATAGAAAATCGACATTTTGCTGACAGTGCCCAACTTGCAGATGTGTTACCAAAGGACGCCCATATTGTTGATTTAGGTAGCGGGGCGGGTTTCCCAGGGGTTGTTTTGGCTATACTAGGCTGGCAAGTTGTTTGTATAGAGTCTATTGGTAAAAAGGTTGCTTTTTTAAACACGGTAAAAGACACCCTAAAATTAGATAATTTAACGATTTATCACGGCAGGGTTGAAGACTTTATATCCGCCCTGCCCCAAGATGAAAAAATAGTTTTTACCGCGCGTGCTTTTGCACCGTTGGTAAAGATAATGGATTATGTAGCGAAAACACACAAATCATTATATCTACTTAAAGGCCGGGAAATATCGGCCGAAATAGATAAAGCCAAGATAAAATATAAATTCGATTATAAATTAATACCATCAAAGACAGGCGACGGTTTTATAATAATTATTAAAAATAACCGGTAATTTCATGTGAAATTACCGATAATTTTTTGTTATTAGTGCGTTTTATTGTTTTTTATATTATACCAATGTTTGCCGGCTATTTCTTTAACTATTGAGTCAGTTGCGTGTATCAAACGCTTCTTTTGTTGCGTGCTTGCTGCATTCCATAAATTAACTGGCCCTCTTTTTGATTGAAAATCCCAAAGAGGTTGCCATAGTCCGATTTCTGGTTGAAATAGCACCGGTGCATTTGGGACACATAAATTATTTGAGTTGTGACTAGTCACATAAAATTCTTTATCTAATTCGTCTCGAATGACTTTTTTATATATGCCCCTACTTACTTCCCCAAGGTACTGTTCTGTTGCACATTGTAATATGATATCAGCAATTTGCGTGTTGTTGAAGTCAAGTGGCCATTCTAAATGTTGTTTGTTTGCCACAGCTGTAATTTTTTTGTCTGCCTGTATTATGAATTTTTTTGGACTTGGGTAAGGGTGCCCAGTCTCATAGTGATAATCCAAAGCTTCTATTATTTCTGCGGCAGGCGCCATAATTTCATTCTGAGCCGCAACCGCTCCACGGACAAATGGAGAAAAGCGATTTGTATTTTTTGTTAAATTCTCTTTTCTAGCATGTTCTTTTTCATGCCTTAAAATTAACCGAATTTGGTTGTTATTATTGTTGCAAAAATAAATTGTCTTCGCATCATTGTCCATAGGTATAAAATATCGAACAGTTATTTTTTTTCTATATGGTGTGAATACACCAGCAGAAATAACTTTTTTGCTGTCTAATAATTCTTTTGTGATATAAAACGTGTCTGTTTCGGTTAATAATTCTTTAACTTCCGTTTTTGTGCCGGTATTTACCGGTTGTTTTTCGTTATTTTTTGACATGCTTCCGCAACCGGACATCCCAAGAACGGCCGCGCTAGCTAAAACAAAAGAATAAAAGTAACTTATTTTCATGCTCGTAAATATAGTCAAAAAAACTAAATTGTCAATATTTGTTTTTTATATTTCACATGAAATTGTTTATAATATATTGAATATAGTTTATTTTTATTAATTAAAAATATAATAACTTGACCGAATCGATGTGTTTATTCTATGTTTACATACATAAAGATTATTTGGTTTTTTATGGGGTTTTAAATGGTTGAAATAATTGCTTTTGCAAATCAAAAGGGTGGCGTCGGTAAAACGACAACTGCTATAAATATAGGTGCTTCTCTGGCGACAATTAAAAAGAAAGTGTTGTTGATAGATCTAGATCCGCAGGGAAATGCCGGTACTGGGCTGGGGTTTGTTCGTGCGTCTCATCCACAGAGTGTTTATGGTGTTATAATGGGAACGGCGAATGCCGCGGATAATATACTGTCTACTGCTATACCAGGGTTGCATATAATGCCTTCTTCTATGGCTTTGTCTGGGGCAGAGGTTGATTTGCTTGATATGGAAAACAGAGAATATCGTTTGCGTGACGCCTTAATGCCATTGTATGAATACTATGATTATATATTGTTAGATTGTCCGCCAGCCATGGGCTTTTTAACGTTGAACGCTTTGACCACTGCTAATAACGTTATAATTCCGCTGCAGTGTGAGTTTTATGCTTTGGAAGGAATAAGTCATTTAGTGCGTTCTATTGGCGAGATAAAAAATAAATGGAATCCAGAATTAGAAATTTTAGGGGTTCTTTTGACCATGTATGATAAACGCTATGGCATAACCAAAGTTGTTGAGGAAGATGTACGCAAGACATTTGGTGATGCTGTTTTTCAAACGGTTATTCCCAGAAATATAAGAGTGTCCGAGGCGCCAAGTCATGGAAAACCGGCATTGTTTTACGATTTTAATTCTAGCGGTGCGCAAGCCTATTTAAGGGTTGCCACAGAAGTTGTTCAAAAGTTACAGGGGGAATAAAATATGTCTAAATTTGGATTGGGGCGTGGTTTAGCTGATTTAAATAAAGAAATGGGAACTATACCAGATATATCTATTCTTACTGGAACAGAGCGTGTTGTGGTAAAGCAGATTCCGTTGGCGCAAATAGGTGCAAATCCAGATCAGCCCAGAAAAACTTTTACGGAAGCAGAATTGGCTGATTTGGCGGCTTCTATAAAAGAGAAGGGGGTTTTACAACCAATTTTGTTGCGGGCTGTCTCTGGTAAACCTTATATGTATGAAATTGTTGCTGGTGAACGTCGTTTTCGTGCAAGTAAATTGGCCGGTTTAAACGAGATACCTGCACTTGTAAAACAAATCACACCAGAAAATGCGATGGAAATCGCTTTAATAGAAAATGTTCAGCGTGAGAATTTAAATCCGATAGAAGAGGGCAATGCATATAAAAACATAATGGAAAAATGTGGCTATGAATTGTCAGATATTTCTCGTTTGATAGGTAAATCGGAAAGCTACATAAGAAATATTATGAGGCTAGATATTTTACCGACGGATGTGAAACAATTGGTAGAATCTGGGGAATTGTCTGCATCACATGCACGTGCAATTGCGGTTGCAGAAAATCCAGCGGAACTGGCGCACAAAATCATAGATAATAAGATGTCTGTTGCAGAAACAGAAAAAATGGTTCGTGGATCAACAAGGCGTGCGACAAGTCGTGCTTATTCTTCCAAGACCATAGATGAAGAAACTGTGCGTGAAATAGAAGAAAAGATAAAATCTGCATTAGGCGTAAAAGCAAAATTGCAGGAAAGAAAGGGCGGGGCAGGTCAGATAGTTTTATCTTTTGCAACGCGCATGCAAATGCAAGAGTTAGTTGATAAATTAACTAAATAAAACTAGCCGGTATTTACCGGCTTTTTTATTATTTTTAATAATGTGGTAATAAAAATAAAAAAACCGGCAATTGCCGGCTTTTTTATACAATTAAATATTATTTAACTGTTGTTGTAGCGTTACGGTTCCATTTCCAAACTTCTTCGCCAGTACCCTGTACTAATGGGCGTTCTTTACCGTAAGAAATTGTGGAAATACGTGAAGAATCGATACCGTCTTTTACCAATACTTCTTTCGCTGCATTTGCACGACGTGCACCTAAAGCCAAGTTGTATTCTGTAGAACCGCGTTCGTCGCAATTACCAGCAATTTGGATTTTTACGTCGCCATGGTTCTTCATATACAAAGACTGACCCAACAAGTTATCGCGTGCTTCGTCAGAAATTTCAGAAGAATTGAACGCGAAGAATACGCGTTGATCGTTTAAATCAGCTGGTTCTACGATAGATGAACCGCCGCATGCGGCCAACAAACCGGCAACACCAGCCAACATAGCAAAGTTTTTAATTTTCATGAAAATACTCCCTTGAGTTTCTGTTGCTCGTGTCCTATTCTAGAATAAAAGGTTTGAGAAATCAAGGAAAAACAAGTAATGGAAGATTTTGATTTAAGGGATTTAGTTTTGGCTGGTGTAAAGTGGGAAGTGAGTGATATGCCTATGGCACTTTCTTCTATTGCGCGTGTTGCTTTCGTGGCGGACAAAAAAGAAGATATAAAAAATAGGGATTCTGCGGTTGATAAGAGTAATTCTAATCGTACTCATACGTCTATCGTGCCACCAATTGCACCACAACAAGCAATGTCTGTCGAAACCGCAGCAGCAATGGCAGCAAGACCAGTCGATATGGATTCTTTGTGCAGAATGATTTCAGAATTTAATCATCCATTGCGTTCTGGGGCAACTAATGTTGTTTTACCTCAGGTTGGTAAATCTTTAAATGGGTTGGTCATAGTTACAGACGTGCCAGGTGCAGATGATGATGCAACAGGTAATATATTGTCTGGTGCGGCAGGAGAATTAATGGACAAGATGCTAAGTGCAATTGGTATGTCACGGGATAATGTGGCTATAATTCCACTTGTTTTTTGGCGCACCCCTGGGGGCAGATCACCAACAAGGGAAGAACTTGATTTAGCAAGACCATTTGTAAACAGATGTTTTGGATTGCTTAAACCGAGATTGATGCTGACACTGGGGACACTTTCCGCAAGCGAGATTGCAAATGTAAATCTGCCACGTAATCACGGGGTGCCAGTAGAGTTAGCATCTGGGACAACAGTTGTTCCCATTTATCATCCAAATTATTTGATATTAAAACCTACGGCAAAGCGAGATGCTTGGACTGCTTTACAGTTGGTTCAAAATTTGTTGAAAAGCGCTGATAAATAGATAATAATTGCCACATAAACTTCAAAAGGAGCTTAAAATTAAAACATCTTTTAACCGTGATAATCGCCGGGATACGGGCCCGCGCATAAATAATCGGATTTTTGCTAAATCCGTTCAAGTAATTAGTTCAACCGGTCAAAATCTAGGTATAATGCCAACGTCTCAGGCCTTGCAAATGGCTGCGGACGAGGGGTTAGATCTTGTTGAAATCAGTGTTAATGGTAACACTACCATTACGAAAATAATGGACTTTGGTAAGTTTAAGTACGAACAGAAAAAGCGTGCGTCCGAGGCTCGTAAAAACCAGAAAACAATAGAAATGAAAGAAGTTTGGGTAAAGCCTTTTATAGAAGAGAATGACCTGAACATAAAGATGAAGAAGGTTTTTGAGTTTTTAGGCGAGGGGAATAAAGTAAAAATCGCCGTTATGACCCGCGGTTCTAAAAAGGTTTTGGCGCGTGGTAAAGACGCTGTACCAGAATTATTTGCCAGAATTTTAGAAATTGTTGGGGACAAGGGTACATTAGAGTCAAAATCAAAACCAGACGAGCGAACAAAATCCATAATAATAGCCCCTGCAAAATAAAACCGCTGTTTAGCGGTTTTTTTATTAAAAAAATCTTTGCGTTTTTAGGTTAGTTTTTGTATGGTTGCGGTATACGAAAAGGCTTATTTTATGGACGAGAAAAAATTATCTTTTGAAGAAGCGTATAAACTGCTTACAGACTTAGTTAAAAAGATGGAGGCGGGCGAGTTATCTTTAGCGGATTCCGTTGCCGCCTATGAGCAAGGTATAAAGTTAAAAGCATATTGTGAGCAATTGCTTAAAGAAGCGGAATTAAAGATAGAAACTTTAAAGGTCACAACTGTACAAGCATAATGGATAGTGTCGTGGCAGAAAAAAGTAAATTAACCCCAGTTATGCAACAGTACGTTAGTATGAAGGAAGAAAATCCTGATGCACTGTTGATGTTTCGTTTGGGTGACTTTTATGAAGCGTTTTTTGATGATGCGAAAATAATAAGTAAAAACTTAGGTCTTGTTTTGACGCAACGTGGTACGGATGCGGATGGTGAAGATATTCCAATGTGTGGTATTCCGTGGCATGCGGCAGATAACTATTTTGGAAGATTGGTTCGTGCTGGTTTTCGCGTTGCGCTGGTTGAGCAGATGGAAACACCGGCAGAGGCAAAGGCTCGTGGGCATAAGTTTATAGATAGAAAGATAATTCGTGTTTTAACGCCTGGTACTTTAACCGATGAGAACTTATTAACACCAAAGAATTCAAATTTTTTGATATCTGTTGTTATTCTTGACGATGGTTTGTTTGATATTGCCGGGTGTGATATTTCAACAGGTGAATTTTTTGTTGGAAAAACGGCTGACGTTTTTGATGATCTTGTTCGCATAAATCCAGCAGAGGTAATTTATCCAGAGTCTCTTGCAGAAAATGAAACAATTATGCATCTAAGAGATACGTTTAAGACAACACCTGTTTACGAAAAGTTGTATCATAGGGCAGATATAGATACGGTTGTATCTAGTGTATTTGGTGGGGCGGTCGGACATAATGAAAATGTCGATTCAGAAGATAGTGCTATAAAATTATTGGCTGGGTATTTATTTAACACACAACGTGGTGCTGCGATAACTTTTAGGGCGCCTTATGTTTATAAAAATGGTAAGCAATTATTAATTGATTCCGCAACATGGAAAAGTTTAGAAATAGATGCGCCGATAAATGATGGTGGGGTATGTTTGACAGATGTTTTAGACAACACAAAAACGGCAGCTGGGGCACGTAAGTTACGCTCTTATTTACGGACTTTGTCTGGTGATATTAATGAAATAAAGCGTCGTCAGGGACATATTGGTCATTTGTTATTGAATCCAAAAATTATGGGTGCGGTATCTGTGACGCTTGGGTCAATACCAGACGTTGGGCGCAGCTTGTCTAGATTGCTGTCGGGGCGTGGTACGCCACGAGACATGCGGCATGTCGCGGACTTTTTGATAGAGCTTCCTAATGCGAAAATGTTAGGCAGTCGTTTAGATGACGATTTAAAAAATAAGTTTTCAAACATAGATACGCATGATGCACTAGCTGCCGAGTTAAATTCTGCGTTAAGTGATGAATTACCAACGTTTTTTAGAGATGGTAATGTAATAAGGTCTGGTTTTGACATGTCCTTGGATCATATGCGTGGTTTGGCGCACGGTGCAAAAGAGACTATTGCCGGTATGCAGGCAGAATACGCAACGTCAACAGGTATTCACAACCTGAAAATAAAATACAATAATATTCTTGGGTATTTTATAGAGGTCCCAAGTACAAAGGCAGATATACTTATGAAGCCAGAGGCGGGTTTTATTCATAGGCAAACATTGGCTGGGAATATGCGGTTTACAACGGCACGGCTTATAGATCTTGATAATGACGTAAGAAGTGCTGCAGAAAAATCCGCTGCGATGGAATCGGAAATCGTTTCAAGCTTTATTGAAAAAATCAGGCAAGTTTCAGATGATTTACTATCCAGTGCTGAATTGCTGGCAGATTTAGACGTTTGGTATTCATTGGCAGTTGTTGCGGATAAATATTCTTGGGTTCGTCCAGACATAACGGATGAGGTAACATTTGATATAATTGGTGGGCGGCACCCTGTAATTGATTTTGTATTACGCAGTCGTGGTGACAATTTTGTAAAAAATGATTGTAATTTGAACATAAAGTCCGTCGCATTACTGACGGGGCCTAATATGGCGGGTAAATCGACATATTTGCGTCAGAATGCTTTGTTAGTAGTATTAGCTCATTTGGGGTCCTTTGTGCCGGCAGTAAATGCAACAATTGGCATATGTGATCAGTTATTTAGCCGTGTAGGTGCATCTGATAACTTGGCCGCAGGACAGTCCACTTTTATGGTAGAAATGAGCGAGACCGCAAATATTCTTCGTCGTGCGACACGGGCATCTTTCATAATATTTGACGAGATAGGACGTGGGACGTCTACATATGATGGCATGGCAATTGCGCAGGCGGTATTAGAATACTTAAATCAACTGCAGCCAAGAACACTGTTTGCAACGCACTATCATGAGTTAACTGCGCTGGTTGGATGTAACCCTGGCCAGTTAGAGAACGTGTCTTGTTTGACGATAGATGTTCGTGAACACAATAATGAAATTATATTCATGCATAAGATAGTTCCAGGAGTCGCGAATCGATCTTATGGAATACAGGTTGCAAAGATGGCAGGAATGCCAGCATCTGTTGTGGCTCGTGCGGAAGAAGTGTTAGTTGGTCTGGAAGCACATAATGAAACGCTATGTAATGATGTTGCACATGTAAGCAACGAAAAAGAAAATTCTAAGGACAAGAGGGGAGAGGATAAGGTAGCCCAATCTAAGAATACTAGGGTACAGTTAAACTTATTTGGATAAAGGAACTACGCATGCAAGCAAATAGTGTTTATGTTTTCAAAACGCCGTTTTACACCCCTCACTACAAAGAATTTTATAGCTTGTATGATTTGAAAGACTTTTTACAACGTTTTAATTTTATGCGGTCTCATAAAAATACGAATATACCGACAGGGTTGCCAGAATTTAGATTAGGATATCGAGTAGGTGTGGTAATAAATGGTTTCTATTATAAATCTGATGTGAAGTGGGGGCCGCGCTTTATTGTGGCAAAATCTATAAGAGAAGAAAAGAATGGTGACATTTTTGCATTAGTTCCTATGGACATAGTTCATGGTGACGAAGACAGCAATATTAGACGCGAGTACGGTGAAATAAAATTTAACAAAAGCGCAGCCGATGCAATAATTGATTTAAGCACATTGAAGCAAATTTGGCCTAAACGTCACAAATATGCGAATGAATTAGAAAGATTTTTAAAGCAGGTTATTAAAAACACTAAGAAAACAACGCGGGTAAGGGGGTATTAAGCTTGCTGGCGGGGTGGATAATTTTAGATAAACCATCTGGTGTGTTCAGTAGAACAGCAGGGGCGCGTGTGGCACGTATGTTTGGCGAGAAGACGTTTGGTCATATTGGAACATTGGATCCAATGGCATCAGGCGTGCTACCAATTGCAATTGGTGCAGCGACCAAGATGATACCATTTGTTGAAGAAATTCGTTCAACAGTTAAAGAATATTTATTTTCTTTGCAGTTTGGTTTTGAAACAGATACCTTGGACATAACGGGCAAAGAAATTAAGCGCACAGATATAATTCCAGATAAAGAATCGGTATTATCTATTTTACCTAAATTGATAGGTGATATTGAGCAGATACCGCCTATTTATAGTGCGGTGCACATAGATGGCAAACGCGCATATGAATTAGCTCGTCAGGGCAGGGTGGTTGAAAATATGGTCCCACGCCAAGTTCGCATAGAATCTTTGGATTTGGTTGAAATAGACGGCAATAGTTGGGTTTTTAAGGTTCGTTGCAGTCGCGGAACATATGTTCGTTCTATTGCGCGTGACATAGCAAAGCTGTGTGGAACAGTTGCGACGGTTGATATGATAAGGCGTACTGAAAGTATAGGTTTTGGAATAAAAGATACTGTACAACTTGATTTTTTGGAAAATCTGTTTAATAATAGTGCAGATTTCGAGGGTTACTTGAAACCGGCAGATTTTGGACTGGGGGACATTCCGGTTCAGAATTTGGACAATAAACAGGCTGTTTTGTATAAAAACGGTGGATTTATTGAAACAGGTGGGCAAGACGGTATGCGTCGTGTTTATAGCGGGTCCGAGTTTATAGGAGTCGGTGTAATTACGGGCGGCGTTTTGCGGCCTAAACGAACAATTTGAAAATAAAAAAGGAAAAGTAATGTCCATTACAAAAGAAAAAAAGAGCGAGCTGATTCAGGCGTATAAAACGACTGAAAAAGACAATGGTGGTTCTGCTGCATCTCAGGTTGCAGTTTTGACAGAACGCATTCGTAATTTA
>DVNO01000035.1 GCA_018714345.1 Candidatus Enterousia avicola
TTAAAACTGTTAAATTTACCAAAAGCAGAGAAAATAGGACTTAATTGTTTTAAGGATAATAAGCTGTTGTCTTCTCGGCTTGAACCACTAATGAATAGTGATTGTTCCGTTGCTGCGGGGACAGGGGTGTACCTAAACCTGTTTTATCAAAATGCAGCAGAGAATTTGGACAAGGCAAAAAATTTGAAATATCAAAAAGTGAAATAATTTTTGATAATAAAAAAGCCGCGGATAAGCGGCTTTTTTATTAATTTAAAAAGGTATGTCGTCGCCGATATCTGCAACAGAAATTTCTTCACGAGGTTGTTGTGACGAAGATTGTGCATAGTCATTGTTTGATTGACTGTTATCTAGACTTTTAGCACCAGAGAGAATTACCATCTGGCCGGCAAATTGATTAAGAACAACCTCTGTTGTGAACATATCTATGCCTTGCTGATTTTGCCATTTGCGAGTTCGAAGAGATCCCTCAATATACAATTTTGTGCCTTTTTGCAGCATGCGCTCAGCAACTTCTGCCAAATTTGGGTTGAAAATGACAATACGGTGCCATTCGGTTTGTTCTTTTTGTTCACCACTTTGTCTGTCGCGCCAACGGTCCGATGTTGCTAATGAAAAGCTGACGACTTTTTGACCGTTTTGCATGGTTCTTACCTGTGGTTCTTGACCAACATTTCCTACTAATATTACTTTATTTATGCTGCCTGCCATGGTGGCTCCTTTTAGATTATATTTGTATCATTTATTTGAGCAGCAAATTTAATAAAAAGCAAGGAATTTTGTTTGTAGTGCTCCGCAGAGTGTCTGGGATATTGAATAACTTGACTTTTTGTCAAAAAAAATGTATAATAAGTGGGTCTATTAGGGAAGCAAAGTCTTGCTGAAGTCCCGTTTCCAAAAGAGGTTTTTATATGCATGTAAATGAATTAAAGGCTAAAACCCCTCAGCAATTGTTAAAGATGGCCGAGGATATGGGGATTGAAAATCCATCACAATTAAATGTACAGCAATTGCGTTTTGCTGTGATGAGGGTTTTCGCGGCCGACAAAAAGGTAACTTTGATAGGTGATGGTGTATTAGAAAGAATGCAAGACGGTTTCGGATTCTTGCGTGCACCAGAAAGTAATTATTTGGCGGGACCAGATGATTTATATGTGTCGCCAGCATTGATAAAAAAATACGGGCTTAAGACAGGAGATTATGTAGAAGGGCAGATTCAAGCCCCACAAAATGAATCTGAGCGCTATTTTGCGCTGGAAACGATAGAGCGCGTTAATGGTGGAGATCCTGATAAGTTACGTCACAGGGTTTCTTTTGATGATATGACGCCTTTATACCCAGATGAAATGCTAAAAATGGAAGTCATTGACGATAAAGACAAGGGGCGTAGTTTGTCGGCACGTGTGATTGACTTGATAGCGCCTACTGGTAAGGGGCAACGTAGTTTGATTGTTGCGCCACCGCGTACTGGTAAGACAGTAATGTTGCAGAACATAGCACATTCCATTGCTACAAATTATCCTGATGTTAAGCTTATAGTTTTGCTTATTGACGAACGCCCAGAAGAAGTTACGGATATGCAACGCAGCGTAAAAGGCGAGGTAATATCTTCAACGTTTGATGAACCCGCGTCCAGACACATTCAAGTGGCTGAAATGGTTATCGAAAAGGCTAAAAGATTGGTTGAGGCGGGGCAGGACGTTGTTATCTTGTTAGATTCTATTACTAGATTAGGACGCGCGTATAATACTGTTGTCCCAAGCAGTGGTAAGGTGTTGACTGGTGGTGTGGACGCGTATGCATTACAGCGGCCTAAGCGGTTCTTTGGTGCCGCCAGAAATATAGAAGGTGGTGGTAGTTTGACTATCATCGCAACTGCGCTGGTAGATACTGGGTCAAAGATGGACGAAGTGATTTTTGAAGAGTTTAAGGGTACAGGAAATAGCGAAATTATTTTGGATAGGAAACTGTCTGATAAGCGAGTTTATCCTGCTATAGATATCACAAAGTCTGGTACGAGAAAAGAAGACTTGTTGGTTGGTAAAGACACATTGGCAAAGATGTATGTTTTGCGCAGAATAATAAATCCGATGGGGACGTTAGAGGCTATGGAGTTTTTGTTGGATAAATTGCGTTTAACAAAAACGAACGACGATTTCTTTTCTTCTATGAATCAATAACAAAAAATCACGCGAAAGCGTGATTCTTTGTTTAAAATGTGAAAATATGATAAAATGCACTTACGCAGGTAGAGCGCTTTGAATGGAAGATAGGGGATTAAAGATGGGTTTATTAAGAGTTGTGTCTGTAGCAACTTTAGGTGTTTTTTTAACGCTAGTTACTACGAGTGCTTTTTGTGCTTATAGTGTAAAATTGGATGAGGTGGTTGTTAAATCTGCGGCAGTTGGTGACCCTTGTGTAGGTGAAAATTTGATGGCTAAGTCTCCGTATGCGATTTCAGGCGTTTATGAAAGGAATGAAAAAGGTGGTATTACATGTATGATAAAAGTTTGCTCATCTGGGTATAATGTGGATAAAGTTAACAATGCATGTGTGGTTGCTACAAACGATGTAGATATTGGTGCGTTGCAAAATAAGATTAATATGTATGCTGCTAAAATACGTGAAATAGAAGCAGCTTATGGTAAGGGTAAAGCGTCGGTTTGGAAAAATGCAGAGGGTAATTTTAATACTTCACGTCTGCTGTCGGATTCTATTGCCGGTGTGGCTTTGGGTACCGTTGGGGGGTTGGTCGTAAATAAACTGGTTAAGAATAATCATCTTGATACCGGTTTTGAAGAAATAGGTTGCTCGATAGATGGAAATAGATTAGTAAATTTCGAAGATGAATTCGTTATTTCTGGTGCCGTAGACAAAAATGGCTGCATAGGCAATAATTTTGGATCAAGCAATGTTTATGTTTGGGCATCCACATATAGTGATGGTTCTGATTATAGTCGAATGGTAGAAGATACTAATAATCAGAGTAATAATACGTGCTGGGTTCGCGTTGATATGGATTCTGACAATCCTAAAATTAGAGTGTCGGATATCCCGTCTCGTTGGTTTAGGGTTGGCCAACAAGTTACTTGTGGCAGTTGGGCCGATAAGAGCGTATTGCAGAAGAGAGTTTTAGATGCAAGAAAGTCTGCAAGAACTTGGGCTACTGTCGGTGGTGCTGTCGGTGGTGCAGGTCTTGGTGTTGGTGTTATGGAATTATTCGGTAATAAATTAATCGGCGGTGCTGTTGAAGGGCAGAAGGCGCTGTATGAGGCAGAATTATTATATTCTCAGATGTCTGATGCCGAACGTCAAGAGTACGCCGATGCTAACAAACAGCTGAAAGAACTTTGTTCGGAGTTACATGCAAATGGTGGAACTCACTCTGCATGTGGTGATTAATTTAAAATCCTGTGAATCATAAGTTTGTTGGGGCTTTTCAAAAGCCCCATTTTTATTTACAAGGAGTTGTGTGATGTTTAAATGGTTGTTAATACTTTGTGCCTTTATGATAATATGTGCTTATTTTGTCGGTGGAGTGGTTGCCACAAAAAAGTGCAAGACAGAAATAATGAAAAGCAATTTTGACAATCAATCTTTGATTATAAAAACAATGGAGAATGTAGATGAAAAAGTTTCTAATACTGGGGTGCTCGATATTCGTCGTGTCTTGCGGGAGCACTATACAATCACAAACTAGTTGCAATCAAATCTGCACACCAATATATGGCCATGAAGAAGATTGGAATCTGATAAGTGATGATTTGGCGCGGAACATATACAGACATAATTTGTTGTGCAAAGAGCTTAAAGAATGAAAACTTAATTCTTTAAGCATATGTCTATAAGGCGCTTTACAATGTCCGAGCTTTTTTTATCACCTGTTGGAGAGTATTCTACAAATTCAATACCATGGGCGTTTGGTGAAAATGCTTTTATAAAATATTCGGCAGCGTCTAAACTGATTCCGTCTTTTTCTGGAACCAGAACATCTTTGAATATTTCAGGATCTATTGCATCAAAGTCAAAGGAAATAATGTATTTTTTATCACCAATTTTGTTTTTTATTTCTGTGACAACTTTTTGCCATGCACTTTCATCTGGCAGTTCTTTGGCTTCACGCATATAAACATTATTTCCTTTAACAAAACTTATTTCTGATGGTTCGTATGAACGGCTGCCGATGTAAAATAAATTTCCCGGCTTCAAAGTGGACTTTTTTTGTTGTAATGTTAGCCATCTAGAATCACCGTTACCAAGCAAAGCCCGAACATTTGTGCCATGTGGTGCACCAGATGCTTCGGCTTTTGATGATTCAGGTGTATGAATGTCTAAATGCGCGTCAATATAGATTAAGCATAAATCTTCATTTGGTAATTGATTTGCAAGGGCAGAAAAATGCCCGAAGTTTACAGAATGGTCGCCGCCAATCAATATATGAGAGTTAGTAGGAGTTTCTTTAACTATTGCTTTTTGAACTTCAAAGTTTTCTCCAAATCTATCTTTTCCCCAAAGCTCTTCATCAAGTTCTGGTACAGTTACCATGTGCCAATTGGCATCAGGATACATTTCTTTTACTTTTTTTGGCGCCAAAGCTGGCCCTTGGGTAACTAAAGTCGCGGTTGCACCGCGACCGTATTGTACCCCTATAAAACTTTTCATTTGTATGACTCCACTATGCTTTCTGCAGCATTTTTTAGTTTTTGTAATGACGTTTCATAAGTTGCGCAATCACGCTCAATCTCAGAACGATATGCGTCTCGTAAGTTTGTTTGCATGTAAGCGCAGTTCTTTAAATACTGAACGCAATATTCGTGCCCCATGGCGAACGCCTGCTGACCACGAACGCGACTTTCCGTGTCGGCCCAGTTTATATTCAGCGCATTATCTAAATTTACCCAAGAATTGTCACCCGTGTATTTGCCAATTGTGTTCATCCAATACTCGTTCATTTCCGCGTCCGTCCAATTGTTGCCGTTTTTTACAGTCAATATCTTTTTGATAAGCTCATCAATCTGAGGCTTATATTGTGAATCTATTTGAGATAGTTTTGAACTGCAATAACAGCGGTTGTATTCTGTATTTTCGCGTTCGCAGTAAGCGTTCATGCATTCTGTATAGTCCGCCATGCAACGGGCAGAAGAAACTGCATTGTCAGTAGAAGTATAAACGGCATTTGTCGTTGTTTGACGTACAGTTGAAACGTTGCTGTTGTCGCGTGTTGAACGGATAGGGGTGGCGGTTTGAACCTGAGCTGTGTTGGTCGCGGAACGCGATACCACCTGTCGAGTAGAACTTGTCGGAACGCTGCGGGTGGCCGCACTGGTATAAGTAGTGCCACTACGCGCTGAATTTGAGGAGGAGGTCGCCCTTGGCGTTACCCTTCTGGTGCTGCTTTGAGATGTCGCAACTCTAGCTTTTTGTGATTGAGTTGACGTGCTTGCCGAGCGGGCTGTTGAAACTGTCGTTGCGCTACGTGGAACAACATTCCTTGTTGTGGTTGAATTACTTGTAGTCTTTGTGCGAGTTAATACATTTATTGCGGCGTTTGATTGAGAAGGTGTAGTTCCTGGGTTTAAATTCGTACGCATTGTATTGTTCATATATGGGTACAGATTATTGTAAGTGTTTTCGCTGACATAATTTGAAGCAGCCGAGCGCGCGGTTAAAGCGTTTGCATCGGCAATAAATAAGCTGGTTACGAATATAAAAAGAGAAAGCTTCCTTAACATACTACTTGTATTCTAAAAATTTTCGCTGATTTAGACAACAAAAAAATACCATCATAACAGTGCAAACAAAAACCGCCGCAAAAGCGACGGTTTGAATTTTACTGACCGTGCTCAAATACCTCTTGCACTGTGGCACGTACAAAAGTGCTTTTTTACGAATGTTTTTACAAAGTATTTGACCTGCTTTTTTCAAGCTTAGTAGCATTATCTTCATCAACAATTGCGAAAACGGCAGTATCACAAAAACGATTTGCCGACTTTATAAATACGTCTTTCTTCATTATGCCCTCACAAATAAAGCCTGTTTTTTCTGCCAACTTCATACTAGCAATGTTTTCTGTTGCACATTCTATTTTTATACGCACGAAACCCGCGCTTATAAGTTCTGTTACCAAAAGTTTGATTGCTTCTGTCATATAGCCATGTCCAGCATATTCTGGATTTATCTCATAGCCTAACTGACACGCCATCCGCCAATTACTAACATCCCAACAATTTACAGTACCAATTATTCTATCGCCGAGAAAAACTGTGTAATAAAAATCTTTGTCATCTTTACCAGCGTTTAATTCGGTAAAATAATCAAAAATTTCTTTTTCATTTTTCCAACAACTATTCTGCCACTTCATAAAGAAATTTTGATTGTCTTTAACATATTGCCATATAGCACTCGCATGCGACGGCAAAGAACGCTGTAATAGAATTCGTTCCCCCTTTATGTAATCCGGTAACATATTCATTCAAAAGTCCTCTTGATAAAAAAGATAACAAAAACAATATCTAAAATCTATTTTTATTTTAAATACCACACAAATAAAACCGCCGCAAAAGCGACGGTTTGAATTTTCTGGTCGGGGCGAAAGGATTCGAACCTTCGACATCTTGCTCCCAAAGCAAGCACTCTACCAGACTGAGCTACACCCCGAAACGAACCGTATTATAACAACTTTTTTTCAAAATGCAAATTTTTATATTTTTTATTCCTTAATATTTTTCTTCATACAAATTCTTATAAATATATAATTGACAATTATATTTTTTGTGCTAAATATTTTGCGTAAAATAAGGAGTTTTTATGGCTAAAACGTCTTGTCTTTATGAAGCTAAGGTTTTTAAACAAATTGATGGACAACTGGTCGAAGTGCTTGAAACTGTTGACTTGTTTAACTTATCAAATATAGATTTTGAGAAAATTATTATAGATGGAAATGTTGAAATCCCTAATGGTAAGGGTGCCGATTTGCCAGATTTCTCAAATGTGGAAATAAACGGTGAATTTGATTGCTCTAGCTTCAAAATTTCTAAAGATTCCGTTTTACCACAGGGAATTTCTGTCCTTAAATGTTTTTATTCGATTAATAGTTTAGACGTTTTAAGTGAGATTTTGCCAAGTTCTGCTAAAAGAATTTATGTCAGAAATGCTTTAATTAACTCCGTAAAGAAAGATGAAAAAGATTTGCAAATAATAATAGACTTCATAAGTAGATTTCCACATGTTGATGTCTTTGGTAAAAACGAGACCTTGGTCTTAAAAAATGTAATAGAAGAAATAGATAAAAAGAAAGCTAAAAAGACAGAAGATAAGGCTGCTGTAAAGACTGATAAAAAAGCCATGACATTGCCCACAAAACGTGTAGAACACAAAAAAGATGGTTTCTTGACGTTGGCAGATGTCGCGAAAGAATTACAAAAAATGCAAGATTTTGTTGGGTTCCCGTTGAAAGATATAAAGAAAATGTTGAAGACGTTCTTATATAATCATGCTTCGGATCCGCAATGGGGAAATATACAAAATTATTTGCCAGAAGATAAAGTATCTGATTTAGCGTTCGCATTATTAAATCAAGAAGAACCGGAACAAGTAAAAGAAGAACCTGTTGAAAAGCAACCACAGATACCCCAAGTAAAGGTGGAAGTGAATCCTGTCGAAGAATTTAAACAAATACAAATAACTAAATTACTTGATAAAAACGTATGGGGACAGGTTTGTAAGGCTTGTAAAGATAACAAACAAGCATTAATAAATTTGTTGAAAACAATAAAAAGTATAAACTTAGATCCCTTGCAGAAAGATTCAAGAATTGGTGGGGGCAGGGTAGCCTGCTTGAAAGACGGGAGCCTTAGGTTGATTCAAAATTTGGAGCTAAAGAATTCTTGCTATATAACACAAGGATTCGGGCGTTCGAATAATAGACCCCGTTTAATTTGGTGTGTTATACCGGGTGGGTATTTGATTGCATCTGCATTCTTCCAGAATCATGGTGACGGTAAAAATAAAGTCGCTTATAATTATGCCATATCATCTAGTGATTTGAGGGATAAAACAAACAAGAAATTTGCTGATGATATGCAATGCTTCTTGAATGTAGATGATTTGCTAGCGAGCTTTGAAGATGAAAAACAGGAAGGGATTTCTAACAAACAAAAGCAGGAAGCTCTTTCTAGTAAACAAGAACCAACAAATATACCAGCTGTTGTAACAGATATCGAAAATGTGCAAAGTTTTATTGAGAATAAAAAGAAAATTGCAGAAGAACCGCAAAAGCCCGTTGTTGAAAGTAAAGTAGATGTTCCACTAGCTGCACCAGAAGTAATTGAGCAACCAGTAGAATCTGAAACAAAGCCAGCAAAAGAACAAAAACAGCCAGCTTTTGTTCCTATGGAAAAGAAAAAAAGAAGACCAAGAATTGCAAAAAAAATAAACGAATCAGAAATTTTGTTCCAAGCAAGCTATGAATTGGAAGATGTTTTTGATTTGATCAATAGAGATATCGCCGCTTTGAAACAGCAGTTGTTGTCTGAGATAAATACAAATAGAAGTATAATATTAGCAAACACTTTGGCAAAAAAATTAGAGGAGAAACGGTTTATCGAACAAAATCTAGAAATTGCCAAGAAAACGTTCAGCATATTCAAGCGTTATGCAAATATGTCTAATGTTAAGAAAAAATAATTCATTGAAAATGCTGGAATTTTTTGGTATAATCCCGTGCAAGTAATTATCGCGAGTTTTACTCGCGATTTTTTTTAATTTTTTTTATTAAAAGGATGTTTTCATGGATGAAAGTTTTAATTTCGTGATAAAGAAACTAATTGTTAATGAAGGTGGGTATACAGATGGAAAGAATCAGGTGAAAGACATGCCCACGAATATGGGAATTCAGCAAAGTACTTTGGATTTTTATAATAAATTAAAACCGGGGAAAAACTTTCCGAAAGATGTGAAAAATTTACAATTAAATCAAGCAATAGAAATATATAAAGATTTATATTGGGATAATACAAAAATTCCAGAAATCCGAAATACGAGACTAAAATTTGCAATATTTGACATGAATGTTATGGGTGGGGCAGGTTTTGTATTACAAAAATCTTTAAACGCGTATTTGGACAGCAAATTAGTTGTGGATGGTGTTATCGGGTCTATGACAATTGATGCAGTAAATTCTATTTCAGATGACCATGTTGATGATTTTATGAAAGTTTTAAAATTTGTGAGAATAGAATATTTAAAAAATACTCCGAATTGGCCGACTGCATGTAATGGCTGGTTACGACGAACATGTGCCTATTAAAAAATTTTCCTAGATAAGTTGTTCAAACATAGGTTGAAAAATGCGTTGTGTATTACTATAATGTTAACAACAAAAGGAATGTGAAAAAAGGGGAAATTGTTATGCCAAAAACTAAAAAGACATCTAATTCTAAGAGAACTAGCATGATTGCTGGGTCTATAAGACGCTTGTATAATAAAAGCGCACCGTTGTTAATTTGTGAAGCTTTGCTGTTTGGTGTTGCGGCTGTTTTGATGTTTATTAAACCAGTTGCTGTTTTGACTGCATTGACGTTTGTTATAGGTGTCGCGTTGGTTCTATTTGGACTGTACAGGACCATTGCAGGTTTCCTTGTTTCCAGAGATATGGGTGGTGGTTGGTTTGATGTTGTTTTTGGCTTGGTTAATGTCGTATTGGGTGTTCTGTTTTGTATTTATCCCGTTGGGTCTGTGGTAAGCTTGGTCTACATATTTGTTCTGTTATTCTTGTTTAAGGCATTAAGAGCATTAATCTTTTCTATAAATATGATACGCGCAAAGTTTGGTCATTATTGGTTTGACCTGATAATGTCTCTTGTCCTTATTGCGCTGGCCGTGTTCTTGCTGGTTTATCCAGTTGCAGGCGCCGTGGTTATGATATATTATCTGGCGATAAGTTTGTTGCTTTATGCAGCCGCAGATATTTATATGTATATTGAGTTGTTAAAATTAAAAAGATTAGTATAAGCTTAATTGGTCATAAAATAAATTTATCCCCCGTGTTTGAAAACACGGGGGTGTTTTTACAAATTTATTGTTTGCAACGTTAAAAATACCCCGTCAAAAATGACAGGGTATTTCTAAAACTGGCGCGCCCTGCAGGATTACTTCGTCACCTTGTAAAATCTGCTTTCGCAGACCGACATACTTTCGTATGTCTTTTTACTGCGGTTCGAACTGCTTTTTCGCAGGTTCAAATCCCTTGGGCTTGCAACGTTAAAAATACCCCGTCAAAAATGACAGGGTATTTCTAAAACTGGCGCGCCCTGCAGGATTCGAACCTGCGACCTGCGGATTAGAAATCCGATGCTCTATCCAGCTGGGCTAAGGGCGCGTTGCGCATAATTCTATACTATCTTTGTATAAATTTCAAGCATAACAACAACTAAAAATTCTGTACGTCTGTGAAATCGTTCCTGTGGGTTTGCTACAAACTTAATGATATACTTGCCTTAGAACAAAAATAAAGGGAGTTCTTTATGAAAAAATTTTGGTTGTTTGTTTTCGCAATCGTCGTTTCGTTCCTGCCGGGGGCGATAGGAATGTTGTTCTCGCCAAGTGGTGCGTCCGATATGTGGTATAATGCCTTGAATAAACCTTTCCTAACCCCAGATGGTTGGGTGTTCGCGGTAGTCTGGCCGATTTTGTACCTGCTGTTGGGTATAGCCTTGTACCTGATTATCGTTGATAAGACAAGGTTTAGCAAAATAAAGGCTTATTGGTTGTTCGTTGCCAATATGTTCTTGAATGCGTTATGGTCTTACCTGTTCTTTGGTATACATATGATAGGTATATCTTTGATAGTATTAATCGTGCTGATAGGCTTCACTATCTGGCTAATGCGGGCGTTTAAACCAATCAGCAAAGCCGCATACTGGTTGTCTTGGCCTTATTTGGTGTGGTTAGTATTCGCATTATATCTAAATTGTGCTATATCTGTTCTGAACTAATTAAGAGAAAACCGCCAGTTTTGGCGGTTTTAAATTTTAAGTATTCTTACTTTTGGATCGCCTATGTTCAAATACTTCAAGCCCAATTCCTCAACATAATCTGAACTATAACCCTGTAATAATTCTATATGATGACGGATGGCATTTAGTTCTGCCTGTTCGGCGGCCAGCTGTTCTTGTTCACTGTTCAGACGCCATATATTTATTACAAAACGTTGCACATTTACTTCGCCCCAAAACATGCGTACGAACATAAACGCCGCAAATATGGTCAGCAGTATACCAAACTTCCCATATATGCCGTCTGACCAAGCGCGCCCCATAAAACTAAAGAAATTTTTGATTTTTTCCTTCATCGGTGGCATTATATCACAAATGTTAATAGATAATCAAATTTTTGGTGCGCCTTTGGCGGGGATTTCTGATAAGCCGTTTAGGCGAATTGTTAGAATGTTTTCCCCGAAAGCGCCTTTATATACCGAAATGATTTCCTGTCATTCTTTGGTCGAAGCACACAAAAATTGTCTAAGAAATTTTGATAGGTATGATGACGAGGGTAATATCGGGGCTCAAATTTTTGGTGCTGATGTGAGTTTGATGGGTGATGCCGCAAAAATATTGCAGGATTCTGGGGCAACATGGATTGATATAAATATGGGCTGTCCTGTTCCAAAAGTTGCAACAAGAAGTGGGGCTGGTGCATACTTGATGCGAGATCATAAGCTGGCAGAAAAAATAATGAAAAATGTTGTAAAATCTGTTCAGATACCCGTGTCAATAAAGACTAGATTAGGCTGGGATGACGAGCATCGTGATTGGGCAGACCTAATTCACATTGCAGAAGATTGCGGAATAAGTTTTGCCGCCTTACATGGCAGAACAAGAGCTCAGCTTTATACTGGGCAGTCCAAATTGCCAAGAATTGATGATAACATAAAAATACCTATGATAGGGAATGGCGATATAAAAACTATTGACGATGTGAAAAAGGTATTTGAGTTAGGCTTTTCTGGTGCCATGCTGGGGCGTGCTATGCTGGGGCGGCCGTGGGTTATAGGTGTTTTGACTGGGGCTTGTAAGACACCATCGCAAGTTGGTCCAGTCGTTCTAAGGCATTTAGAATACATGTTGGAATATTATGGTGAAAGAAATGCAGTTCAGATGTTTAGAAAGCACGCTGCGTGGTATTCGGCTGGGATGCATGATTCGACAGCATTTAGAATAAAAGTAAATCAAATATCAGATGCGAAAACTTTAAAAGCTGAGATTTGTAAATTTTGGGGTTGCGAAGTTGATATATAGATTCTATGATTAGTTTAAAACGTAAGGAATAAAAGACATGAATGAAAATAAAAATACAGAATTGCATGATGAAATGACGGTAGGTGAAATACTGCGTAATGCGCGCACTACTGGCCGACGTAAACGTGAAATTCAGACCATTTCTAAGCAGCTGTGTATCAGGGAAGAATTTTTACAGGCATTAGAAGATGGAAATTATAACGTTATTCCTGAAAATGTTTATATTTTAGGTTTTGCGCGGAATTATGCTATGGAATTGGGCTTGGATCCTGATGAAATAGTAAATAAGCTAAAGCGCGAATTGGGGTTAGTTGCGGACCACCAAGAAAATAAAGATGAAGCAGATGGTGCTGTCATTTGTAAGGATGAGAATTGTAGTGTAAAGCAGTTTCGAAATATATTGAACAAGAGCATGAAGTATGTACGTAGAAATTGGAAATGGTTTTTGATTGGTGCTGGGATTTTTGTGGTTATATTGGCTCTTGTTATATTTTTACTTGTGCCATCATCGGATGATCAGGCGTCTATAGGTCAGAAATCTGATTCTGAACAAGTAATGACGGTCCCAGAACCACAATATAAAGTTGAAGTTCGGGAGCGTTTCGGTACAGAAAATGCAGATACAGCGTCTGTAATTTTGCAGGCAACGCAGGAATCTTGGGTGAAGGTAGAAGATGCGCGTGGCAACACGGTATTTAGTCGTGTGTTGGTCCCTGGTGATATTTACTTTGTTCCAAGTGGTGATGGGTATACAGCAGTATTTGGTAACGCTGGTGGTGTTGACGTCTGGGTTAATGGACAATTGGCACCGAAACAGGGGGCAGACCATGTTAGGGTTGCGGATATTTCTATGAGTCCGGAAAAGTTACTACCAAATGCGGTGACAGAATAATAATTAATCCCGCTTTGTCGGGATTTTTTATTTCAAGACTATTGCAATTTTTTATAAGTTATCTATATTTATAAAGCTATGACTGGTGTTATAAAAATTCGCGGTGCACGCGAAAATAATCTTAAGAATATTGATTTAGACATACCAAAAAATAAATTGGTGGTCTTTACTGGCGTGTCCGGTTCAGGGAAATCATCGTTGGCATTTAATACAATTTATGCAGAAGGACAGCGTAGATATGTTGAGTCTTTATCATCGTATGCGCGTCAGTTTCTGGATATGCAGAAAAAACCCGATGTTGATTTAATTGAGGGGTTGGCACCAGCAATTTCTATTGAACAAAAAACTACATCTAAAAATCCACGTTCTACTGTTGGTACGGTAACCGAAATTTATGATTATTTGCGTTTATTATGGGCTAGAATAGGTGTGCCGCATTCGCCGGTGACTGGGTTGCCGATAAAATCTCAAACAATTCCAGAAATGGTCGATTGGACTATGAAAATACCAGCTGGAACTAAGATTTTTATTATGGCGCCGTT
This sequence comes from Candidatus Enterousia avicola, assembly GCA_018714345.1. Taxonomy (GTDB): domain Bacteria; phylum Pseudomonadota; class Alphaproteobacteria; order Rs-D84; family Rs-D84; genus Enterousia; species Enterousia avicola. Next base: position 13,731 of record DVNO01000035.1, read on the forward strand.
GGTCCGAGAACGCAAAGGTGAGTACAAAAAAGAAATTGCGTTCTTGGTAAAGCAAGGGTATCAGCGGGCCATAATAGATAACGAACTGTATGATTTGTCTGCGGTTCCTGCGTTGGATAAGAATAAAAAACACTCGATTTTTGTTATTGTTGATCGCTTACAGATGCCATCAGAGAATGCGAATGAAAATGACGTAGAAGAATTTCGTTCTCGTATGTATTCTGATTTTGAGGGGGCTTTGCGATTGGTTCCAGGGTCTGTTTTGGTTCGTCGTCTGGATACGAACGAGGATATTTTGTATTCTCAAAATTACGCTTGTCCAGTTAGCGGTTTTACCGTTCCTAAAATTGAACCAAGGTTATTTTCTTTTAATGCGCCAATGGGGGCGTGTACTGCGTGTGATGGGTTAGGGGTACAGTTAAATATGTCACCAGATTTGGTCATACCAGACCCATCTAAATCTATCTTGGATGGCGCAATTGCGCCTTGGTCGCGTGGTGGAATGCTTAGCCAGTTTGATCATTTATTAGATGCGTTGCATAAAAAGTACAAGATTCCTTTGTCAAAGCCATGGCATACGCTGACGCAGCAGCAAAAGGATATAATTCTTTATGGTAGTGGCGATGAACCAATAAAGATAAATTGGAATGGTTTCGTGTATGAAAAACCTTATGAAGGTGTTATTCCTAATATAGAGCGTCGCTGGCGCGAATCGGATTCGGAAGCTGTGCGCGCGGAATTGGCAAAATATCAGTCTGAAAAGCCTTGCCCGATATGTCATGGTAAGCGGTTAAATATACAAGCATTGTGTGTGAAGATTTATGGGCTTGATATTATGGACGCTTGTGATATGGCGGTGGATCAGTCTTTGGTTTGGTTTACTGATTTGCCTAATCATTTGACACAAAAAGAAAATGATATTGCGCGCGTAATTTTGCGAGAAATTACAAGTCGTTTACAGTTCTTAAAGAATGTTGGCTTGGGATATTTGACTCTTTCAAGAATGTCTGGAACGCTTTCTGGTGGAGAGGCTCAACGTATTAGATTGGCTTCTCAAATAGGAAGTGGTTTGTCTGGTGTTTTGTACGTATTGGATGAACCTTCCATAGGTCTGCATCAAAGTGATAATGACAAATTATTAGATACCTTAAAAATGCTGCGTGACAAGGATAATACTGTAATTGTCGTAGAGCATGACGAAGACGCTATGCGGGCAGCGGATTATTTGGTAGATATTGGCCCGGGGGCTGGCATTAATGGGGGGCATGTTGTTGCAGCTGGTACGCCAGAGCAAGTTATAAAGAATAAAGATTCTTTAACAGGTCAGTATTTGTCTGGCAAACGTAAGATAGACGTGCCGAAAAAGCGCCGTGTTGGTAATGGACATGTAATTTCTGTTCAAGGGGCGCGTGAAAATAACCTTAAAAATATAAATGTTGATTTCCCATTGGGAGAGTTCGTTGCTTTGACAGGCGTGTCTGGGTCAGGTAAATCTACGTTATTATTAGATACATTGTATCCAGCATTAATGCGGGCTTTATATAATTCTAAAATATCAGTCGGTGCGCATGATGTTATTCGTGGAATGGAAAATGTAGACAAGGTTGTCGATATTGATCAGTCACCTATTGGCAGGACTCCACGCAGTAATCCTGCAACTTATACGGGCGTATTTTCTAATATCCGAGACTTTTTTGCTGGTTTACCAGAAGCCAAGGCCCGTGGGTATGGCCCAGGACGTTTTTCATTCAATGTAAAAGGGGGACGTTGCGAGGCTTGTCAAGGTGACGGTCAGATAAAGATAGAAATGAATTTCTTGGCAGATGTATATGTCGAATGTGATAAGTGCCACGGGGCAAGATACAACGATGAGACTTTGGCTGTGAAGTACAAAGGAAAGTCTATCGCAGATGTGCTGAACATGACTGTGGAGGAGGCATATAGGTTCTTCAGTAATGTTCCACAAATTGCGCGGAAGTTAGAATTGTTGAAACGAGTTGGTTTGGATTATATAAAATTGGGGCAAAGCTCTTTGGACTTGTCTGGTGGCGAGGCCCAGCGTATAAAACTTTCTAAAGAATTGGCCGCACGCAGCACGGGTCAGACTATATATATACTGGATGAACCAACTACGGGGTTACATTTTGCAGATATTAAGTTGTTGTTGTCTGTTTTGCATGAGCTTGTTGATCAAGGTAATACTGTAATTGTTATTGAACATAATTTGGAAGTTATAAAGACTGCCGACTGGATTATCGATTTAGGTCCAGGTGGCGGCGCCAATGGTGGGCGCGTTGTTGCGACAGGAACACCAGAGCAGGTTGCCGAAAATCCTGAGTCTTTAACAGGTAAATATTTAAAAAAGTATCTGGACAACGCTAAGAAATGAAGTTATTAATGTAAAAAAACTAAGGAGAAAATCAATGTTTGGATTTGGTAAGAAAAAGGCGAATAAAGTATTAGACGCTAATACAGCTGATAATAGTGCAAACCCACAAATTGATGAAAAAGAACTGAAAAAAATGGAAGAAAAAATGCCCAGCGGCATGAAAGAAACTGCGGAACGTATGATGAGCGGGCAGTTTGATATGAATGATATGCTGGCGCAGTTAAAACAGATAAAAAAGATTAGTAGTTTTAGTGGGTTGTTAAAGATTGTTCCTGGTATGTCTGGTGCGGTATCTGCAATGAAAGAAAAGATTAAAGATGGCAGTGTTGATGCTCAGATAAAGATATTGGAAGCAATGACACCAGAAGAAAGGGCAGAACCAGAGAAAATTTTTGCTAATGCAAAAGCTCGTATTGCTGAAAAAGCTGGTTGTACCGTTCGTGATGTAGAGCACATTATAAAGCAATATTCAAAAATGCGCCAGCAGATGGCGATGATACAAAGAATGGGCGGTATGGAAGCTGTTATGGAAAAGATGAAAAAATCGGAGAATTAAATGTCTATTAGTGTAGCGTACAATTTTAGAAAGTTTAAAAATTTATTTAATTGGACACCTGTTAAGGTAGAAAAACCTCAACCGGTTTATATGTCTTATGCAAAGGAAAAACCTGTGTTGCTGGGGTTTGAGGTGACTGTTAGTTATTTATATCATGGTGACCGTAAATTATTCTTTCAGACGGATGAAGAAAGATTCGGATTAGTTTCTCGCAAATCTGCGCTGGCAAAAGCAAACGCTTTTTATAGCAATGTGAAAGCCAAAGTAGATGCGTACAAAAGCAAAACTAGATAATTTTTCTAGCTTGTAAGAGTCTTTATGAAGATATTAAATAAGAAAATTGCTGCAAAAAAGTCTTCGGCTGCATGGATTCAACGCCAGGCAGCTGATCCGTATGTGGCGCGTGCTCATAAAGAAGGTTATCGCGCAAGGGCGGCTTACAAGTTAATAGAAATGAACGAACGCTTCAAGTTCCTTAAAAATGGACAAGTTGTTGTTGACTTAGGTGCGGCACCAGGGTCTTGGACGCAGTACGTTATGCGTGAATTTCCAAAATCCAAAGTGTTCGCAATGGATTTATTAGAAATAAAACCTATCCCAGGTGTAGAGTTTTATCAAGGTGACTTCACCACGGATGCTGCACTGCAATGGTTGGAAGAAAAGCTGAATTTACCGGCAGAATCAGATGTGCATGGTAACGTTGATGTTGTTTTATCTGATATGGCACCTAATACAGTCGGACATAAAAAAACAGACCATTTACGTCAAATGGTGCTGTTAGAATATGCATTTGATTTTGCGTTGCGTGCGCTAAAACCTGGCGGCACATTTGTTGCTAAGTCTTTTACAGGGGGTACAACAGGCGAGTTATTAAAACAAATAAAAGAAAAATTCGAATCGGTGCATCATATAAAACCACCAGCATCTCGTAAAGATAGTGTTGAAATGTTTATCGTTGCGATGGGCTTTAAGGGATAAAAAACTAAGTCTTATTTGTACTTTTCTGCTGCGTTGCGTGCCAATTCATCGCAACGTTCATTCATTTCTTGACCAGCGTGTCCTTTGACCCATACCCATTTTATACTTTTTTGTTGGGCCAATTCATCAAGTTGTTGCCATAATTCTTTATTTTTTACAGGTTTCTTTTCCGCATTTTTCCAGTTGTTGTTTTTCCATTGCCGAACCCACTTTTCCATACCGTTTTTCACGTATTGACTGTCGGTATGAATTTCAATTTCATCGTGCTTCTTCGCAGCAGACAAGGCTTTTATAACAGCGGTTAGCTCCATGCGATTGTTTGTTGTGTTTGCTTCACCGCCATTTCTTTCTGCGACATCTTTCCCATTTGTGGCAATAAAAGCCCAGCCACCGGGACCGGGATTACCTAAACAACTGCCATCTGTCCAAATTTTTAACATTTCTTTCAACCTGTTTTATGATATAATATCACAAAATGAGATTTGATGCCAAACAATTGAAAGAAATGTCTAAATCCGTGCGTGCGCATGCGTTGAATGCTGTACGTGCTGCGGGGTCTGGACATGTTGGTATAATTTTAGATGCTGCTGAGATAATAACTACAATTTATGCAAATTTTTTAAGACGTGGTCGGGATAAATTCGTTTTGTCTGCTGGACATGGCAGCGCATTGTTGTATTCCGTTTTAAAATTAGCTGGTTACAATATAGGGGATTTAGAATCTTTTAGAAAAATTGGTGGATTACCGGGACATCCAGAGTTTGGTATTGATGGGGTAATGGCCACTACTGGCCCGTTGGGACAGGGGATTGGTAATGCCATAGGAATGGCGTTAGCTGAAAAAATACGTGGAACGGACGGTTTTGTTTATTGCTTGTGTAGTGACGGTGACTTGATGGAGGGCGTCGCGGCAGAGGCTGTATCTTTCGCTGGCAGATATAAATTAAATAACTTGGTTTTGGTTTGGGATGATAATGGTATAAGTATTGATGGTACCGCTTTGACAGATTTGAATATGGCGGAACGAATGAAAGCAGCAGGTTGGAATGTTGCGTCTATTCCTGGTAACGATTTTAATAAGATAAATAGAGTTTTACAAAAATCTTGTGATTCACAGTTACCAACTTTCGTCATCGCTAAAAACGTAATTGGTGCGGGCTCTAGTTTGGCCGGAAGCGCAGCGGCGCATGGCTTTGCGTTAAGCGATTCGGAAATGATGAGATTAATTGAAAAAAACATTTCTCAATCTGGTGATGATTTATGGACAAAGGTGGCGCATGAGGCCACAGCAAAGTATGTTTTGAATATTCCAACAATAAAAGTTGATGAAGTTGCAGTTCCGGGTTCTGATAAGGCTATGTCTACGCGTGAATTATCTGGAATGTATTTGCAATCTTTGATATCAGCTGGTGCATCTCTTGTTGGTGGCAGTGCAGATTTAGGGGCTAATACTGGTGCAAAAGTTAAAGCCAGCATAGATATATTACCAGATAGTTTTAAGGGGAATTATATAAACTATGGTGTGCGTGAACATGCTATGGGGGCTATAATGAATGGGCTTGCGGCATCTGGCATCAGGCCGTATGGTTCGACATTTTTGGTGTTTAGTGATTATATGAAGCCTGCGATTCGTTTAGCGGCGCTGTCTGGTTTGCCAGTAATTTACGTGTTTTCACATGATAGTATTGCTGTTGGACCAGATGGACCGACTCATCAACCGGTGGAACAATTGCCGTCTTTGCGCCTGATACCAAATTTAAATGTGTATCGTCCATGTAATGGGGCAGAGGTTGCGTATGCGTGGCAAGCTGCAATTTCAGATAATAAGCGGCCGTCCGCAATAATTTTGTCCCGCCAGAAATTTGAACAAATAGAAACGCCTAAGAATGAGAATATTTCTTGTGGGGCTTATGTGATATACCCTGCAACATCAAAGCGGGTTCGGGTTACAATAATTGCAACAGGCTCGGAAGTTCCATTAGCTGTATCGGTGGCAAAAAAGCTTGGGCCTGCGGTTCAGGTGGTTAGTATGCCGTCTGTTGCAGATTTTAGAAAACAAGATAAGTCATATAAAAATAAAATTTTAGTCGGTTTTGTTGTTGCTATAGAAGCTGCTGCGACGGCCCCTTGGTTTGAGTTCGCAGATGCGGTCGTTGGAATAGATTCTTTTGGCTCGTCTGGTGATGGTAATCAGGTTTATTCTGCTTTTGGATTTGACACAGACGCGATTGTACGCGATATTATGAAGAAGTTAAAATAAAATCAGTCTTATAATATAATGTCAGAGTATGAATTCACTTTATCGTCTGGTGAGAAAATTCCAGTCATAATAACGGGACGTCGTGGCTTGCGAAATGTTACTTTACGGCCTAAGACAAGGCCTGTGCGCGAAATACATATATCAAAGCCATGGTTGACACCAACAGCGGTTGCGTTGAGATTCCTTGAACAAAAAAGAAAATGGTGTGAACGAATTTTTGATAATGCTCCAAAGAAAGTTCATCTGGCTCCTGGTGACGAAATTGAATTTTTAGGCTACAAAGTAAAACTGCTGCATGATGAAAAAAAACGTGCAAATAACTTTATTGTGGAACAAGACGGTACGGCCACTTTGATGGTTGGTGGTTCGGAAGATATGTTTGAACGACGTGTTAAAGACGTTATTAAAGAGCAATTTTTAGTTGCTGTTAAGCAAATGATAAAGACTGTTCCCCGTGATTTTTGGCCTAAAAGGGTTGCTATACGAGATACGTCTTCCCGTTGGGGAAGTTGTTCGACAAGTGGAACTATGTCGTTCTCGTGGCGTTTGGCTTTCGCGCCAACGGACGTTATGAGGTACGTTGTCATGCATGAATTGGCACATCAAAAGCATATGGACCATTCACCAGCTTTTTGGCAGCAGGTTTCTGAGTTGTACGGTTTTGGGGTTGAACGTGCAAAGCGCTGGCTTAATGTTCATGGGGCAGAATTACATAAGTTTTTTTAAAACTGCTTGAAAAAGGCTAAAAATTAGCTATTATCACCGTGATGACAGTTAAAAAAGTTCTTTTTATTCACTCTTATCACGCCCTATACGGGGGCGACAGTTTATAGCTTTTTATGCTTTTTTGTGATATAATGTTCGGGGTCTGAAAAAACCACAGTTTTAAATACCATAGCGAATAGGATAAAAAAATGGAATTGAAGCCGACAAAAACTTTATCTGGTTTTATAGAATTGTTGCCACTGCAACAACGTTGCGTTGATGAGTGTGCTTTTCGTATGCAAAATGTGTTGAAAACGGCTGGTTTTTCGCACCTTGATTTGCCTGCAATTGAACGGGCCGAAGTTTTGACTGATAAGGACAATTGGGACGAGATAGAAACTCAAATGTTCTTGTTTCAAAAGGGCGAAACAAAGATGGGGTTGCGGTATGACGGAACCGTTGGGTTGGCCAGATACGTGGCAGGGCATATGAATGATTTAGTTTTTCCGTTCAGGGCGTATCAATTTGCGCGAAACTATCGTGGCGAACGTCCGCAGCGTGGGCGTTATCGCGAATTCTATCAGATGGACTTGGATATAATGGGAATTGATAATCTGTCTGAAAATTATGACGCAGAAATTGTTGCGACTTTGGCAAAAGCGTATGAATCAATTGCTGAATTTATAGGGCCCGTTAATGTTAAGGTCGGTAACCGTAGATTTTGGAATGCTGTGTTTGCCGTGCTGGGATTGACGGCAGAGCAAAGCCGTGCAGCTTTTATTTTGATAGATAAAAAAGATAAAATCTCTGATTTTTATGAGGGGTTAGTTGAAACTGTTGGTAAAGACGCTGCAGATACAATAAATAAAGTATTTTCTGATGGTTACAAGTCGTTTGTTGGGCTTTCTGGTGAACTTAATGCCGCAATTGATGAAATGGACGCCTTTATGGAGCTCTTAAAGTCAATGGGTATAAAAAATGCAGAGATAGATTTAGGTATTATGCGGGGGCATGCGTACTATACGGGTATCGTTTTCGAATTTTTCTTAGATAATTTTCCTGAACTTGGCGCGATTGGTGGCGGCGGAAGATACGAGAATTTAGCCTCTAAATTTTCAAAAACTAAAATAATTGGCGTTGGTGCAGCGGTTGGTTTTTCTAGATTGATGGTCGCACTGTTAGACGAAAATAGAATCGATTTATCTAAATTTGCAAATCCTGTTCGTGCAGCTGTTCTTGTAATGGGGCAGGCGCAGGTGTCGTATGCTATGCGCGTATTGGCAGAATTAAGAAAAGCGAATATTGTGGCCGTCCCATATTTAGATGCTAATAAGAAGTTTAAAAATCAAATAGAATTTTCAGATAAAATAAAAGCGGATTATAGTGTAATTATAGGAGATTCTGAGCGGGAATCAGATTTGTTAACTGTAAAAAATATGGAAACTGGTGATCAGCAAAAGTTGAATTTATCTGATACAATAAACTTACTAAAATTGAGATAATAAACATGGTTATAGATGATAAATTAAAAGACATACAAACCCGTGCGGTGGAAATAGAAAGTCAGATGAATTCTGGAACCGTAGACGGTGCAGAATTGACTAAATTGTCAAAAGAGTACTCAAGATTATCTGAGATTTTGCCATTAATAAACGAATATTTCCAGACAAAGCAAGGTATTGCGGATGCGACAGAAATGCTGCATGATGAAGAACTAAAAAGTATTGCGTCTGAACAATTGGCCGAGTTAAATCATAAATTACCAGAAATAGAGAAAAATTTACAGATTGCTTTATTGCCTCGTGACGAGGCGGATGATAACGGCGCTATTATGGAAATTCGTGCAGGGGTTGGTGGTGAAGAGTCTGCATTATTTGCAGGGGATTTATATAATCAGTACAAATCATATGCGTTGAGAAATGGTTGGAAGGTTGAGGTAATAGAAGAAAATCCTACATCTTTGCATGGTTATAAAGAAATAATATTCAAAATAGACGGGGCAGGTGCATACGGTCGCATGAAGTACGAATCTGGAATACATCGTGTTCAGCGAGTTCCAGAAACAGAAGCAGGTGGGCGAATTCATACCAGTGCTGCTTCTGTTGCTGTCATGCCCGAAGCCAAGGATATCGATGTTGTCATAGAAGATAAAGATATAAGAATAGACGTTTTCCGTGCATCTGGGGCAGGTGGTCAGCACGTAAATAAGACCGATAGTGCGGTTCGAATAACTCACTTCCCAACGGGGATTGTTGTCACGTGTCAAAATGAGCGCAGCCAGTTTCAGAATAAGGCGGCGGCAATGGACGTTTTGCGTTCTAAGTTATATGAAAAACAAAGGCAAGAGCAGGTAAATGCTAGTAATGCGTCCAGAAAAACAATGGTCGGGTCTGGCGACCGCAGTGAAAAAATTAGGACTTATAATTTTCCAGAACAACGTGTTACCGATCACCGTATAAAACTTACATTATATAAATTGGATGATATCTTAGCGGGAGGTCCAGCGTTGGATGAGATGATTGATGCACTGATTACAGCTGATCAGCTGGAACGGTTGGCAAATATGGAATAAAAATGCTGTAAAGTTTACAGCATTTTTAAAATATGTACTTCAAATTAAATCCGCCGGCCCATCCTCTTAGACCACCGTCGCGTCTGTCTATATTTACAGCGATGTTGAAGCGGTCAATTGATTTTTCAATTGCAAACCCGTATTCGGCATAATCCTTTGCAGATAAATCTTCTAGTTGCGTTCCGTTAAAAAATACATCACCACCATGTCCTAACATGAAAGCATATTTGAAATCAAAAGAGGCAAACCAGCCTTTCCCCATATGGGTTATTGCGCGGATTTCTGGTGTCAGCTCAAAAGAGTTTATATTTTGATTATTAATAGAATCATTAGAAGCCGAAGCATAGTTAGCAGAACTAATCCATGTATAACCTGCATAAAAACTTGGTTGTAACGTGAAAGAATCTGTAAGCGCAATATTATAGGTCGTCTTTAGTGCCGCACCCGCCCAAGCATTCGCAAATTCGACCCCATTATAATCAGTTTCTAAGTTGTTATATAATGTACCTGCATTTATTGCGAATGACAGGTTTATATTATTTATTGTATACCCAGTATATAATCCAGCAAATCCACCGTTGCCATCAATATTAATAAAGTCATTTTTTTGATTGTCGCTAGTAAATCCACCAAAAACTCCCCATTTAGACAGTATATTGTTTTTGTGTTGTCTTTCGGCGATTGTAAGGCCTGCCATAATCAAATCTGCGTTTGTGTCAATACCTTCGTAGTTTTTAAACTTCATATAGTTATCAAAATGTTGCCATGTTAACCATAAATTGGATACCTCTGGTCGCTTTTCTGGAACATCTCCACCATTTCTACCAATTTGTGTTGTGGGGGTTGCTGTGGAATCACCACCATCTCGGTATTCGCCATAAAGTCTTGGCCAGCCGTACATAGGGGTTGTGCCATAAAGGTATTTTTCGTCTTCTGCGTCATGCTTTACAAATTTTGCGCGTTGGCCAAGCGCAGCGGCGGCCGTGCCATTAAAAATCTGTATGCTATTCATCATAATCGAGTGCTGAATGTCTATAATGCTATTTGTCGCAAAGGCGTTTGCATAGGCAGGGTGAAAATTCGCAGCAAGTGCATTTGTGCTACCAAATAACAATATAACTAATAGTGAAGAAAGGTATATTTTTTTCATTGATTCTCTCTGTTTTATTACTATCTTATTCACAATTATATCATTTTTTTTGTATTATTAAATAAAAAGCTTAAGTTGTTTTTATTTCAACTAAAATGTTTTTTATTGAGAGAAAAGACAATTTTTATTAGAATTCATAATTATGAAAGAGAATTTATTTTTAGATAAACCCATAGTTATGGTTGGACTTATGGGGGCAGGGAAAACTAGTGTTGGTCGTGCATTGGCGCGCAGGTTGGGAATCCCGTTTGTTGATACAGATAAAGAAATAGAAGCTGCCGCTGGTTGCAGCGTTGTCGATATTTTTTCATTATACGGAGAAGCTGAGTTTCGTCGTGCAGAACAACGCATTGTCGAAAGAGTTTTTGATACGGCGCCAAATTTAAAAGTAATTTCTACGGGCGAGGGGGCTTTTATAACCCCGGCAGTGCGAGAAGTTGTTTTAAGTCGTGCCTTGTCTATATGGTTAAAGGCAGATTTAGATTTGCTTGTAAAAAGAACTAATTTTCGAGATACCAGACCGCAATTGTTACATAC
>DVNO01000036.1 GCA_018714345.1 Candidatus Enterousia avicola
TTTAAACACATTTATACCATCAGCAAGATTCTTCATCATGCCGGGAATCTTATTGTGCCCAAACAGAATCAATACAAGGACAACTATTACAAGAATTTCTGCCCAACCAAAACGTCCAAACATATCAAAACCTCTTTATATTTTATTTCGTGACGTAACAATCAAGCCCATCTGCCTTCGCGTTACGGCAGAAGTTATTTGCATCTGCAGCTGAGTTAAAGCCAACTCTCAATCTGTATGTGGTTGTACCATTTGGCAAGACCGCCGCCAAAATCACGAACTGGTGACCCGAAAACAGAGATTTATGAGACGCTTGTAACTGACGCTGTCCAGCCTCTGCTAATGCACGTGTGCTATAAGAGCCTATCTGTGCATACCAAGAATAAGCTTTTGGTGCAGTTTGCGCTTTTTGACTCTGAGACGTACGACGAACAGTCTGCTGCTGCGCTGTTGTTTTTGTTACCGTCTTCTTAGCCGTAACAGGTTTCGCTGCAACGGGTTCTGCTGGTTCCGATTTAACCGCTGCTTTCTCGGGATTAAATTTAACTTCTTTCCTATCTTCTATAACCCGCACAGGAACACCAGGTGTTGTATTCTGCACGACTGGCTGCGGTACCGGTTGTTGTACAACAGGCTGTGGTGCCGGTTGCGGCTGAACAGTAACAACATTCACAGGTTGACCAGGTCTCGCATCAGGTGCTGGCGGAACGACTAAAGGTGCATCCGCTTCTTGCCCTTCAACTATTACAGCTGGGGCATCTAAGTCTACCTCCATCGTAGAAGAAGAATCCCCACCAACGATACGAATTATTACATACGTCGCCAATATTATAATCAAAACACCTACACCGATAAGCAACCACGGTTTCTTAGGACGCGGCGTTGAAAAAGGTGTTGCATCTGGCAACGTGTCCATTGTATCAGAGTCATCGTTCAGATCTAATAAATCCAAGTTATCGTCATTATTCATAAGGATTCTCCCATAGTTCTTTGTGAACAATTATACCACAAAAACCGCAATTTTCAAAGACTATATGAATTAATTACTTCGGCATTTGCCCAAAATTTGGTGGAACTATCAGTTTATGATTTTCCTCTACAATTGGTTCTGTTTCACATTTTGACATACATGCTGATAAAAGCATTGGCGTCGCAATTACAGCAATTAATAAAATTATTTTTTTCATGAATATATCCTTTTTCCTATTCACAGACATATTATAATGGCGCGTTTACAACGCGCCATACTTTATTTTTATGCAGGTAATTTTACCGCGTTCTTTATTTGCTCAATAAACTCGCTTAAAGGCATTGTTTCCTGCTTTTCTACTCCAAGACGACGCAGTGTAACCGTTTTGTCTGCCATTTCTTTTTCACCAACAACAGCGATTATAGGTGTCTTTGCAAGCGATAATTCACGGATTTTATAATTTACCTTTTCATCACGCAAATCTGCACGTGCATAAACACCATTGTCACGCAATTGTTCAACTATATCTTCTGCATATTCGCGGAACTTTTCAGAAATAGGCGCAACAACGACAGGTTCTGGGGACAACCACAAAGGTAAATTACCACCAGTTGATTCTAACAAGATTCCCATGAAACGTTCAATAGAGCCCAACATAGCACGATGCAACATAATTGGACGATGCTTTTCACCATCTTCTCCGATATAAGACAAATCAAAGCGTTCAGGTAAATTCATATCCAGCTGCACCGTACCACACTGCCAAGTACGTCCCAGCGCATCTTTTAGATAGTTATCAATTTTTGGTCCATAGAATGCGGCGTCGCCTTCTGCAATCTCGTATTCAATTCCATTGGCGTCCAAAGCATGCTTCAACGCCCCTTCAGCTTTGTCCCAAATTTCGTCAGAACCGATACGGAATTCAGAATCCTTACGCGTAGCCAATTTCATAGAAATCTGAGTAAAACCAAACTTTCCATAAATGTCTTTGATAAAGCGCAAAATTTTTACAACTTCTGCCTCTAACTGTTCTTCTGTGCAGAAAATGTGCGCATCATCTTGCGTAAATTCACGTACACGCATTAATCCAGACAAAGCACCAGCAGCCTCATAACGGTTTACTTTTCCAAATTCGGCCAAGTATAAAGGCAAATCTTTGTAAGACTTGATACCCTGACCAAACACTAACATACCGCCTGGGCAAGACATAGGTTTTACACAGAAAGTTTTACCATCTTGCGTTTTACCAGAATAGTTGTGTTCTCCGTATTTAGCCCAGTGACCGCTGCGCTCCCACAAAGAACGATCCATAACAGATGGTGTTGAAATTTCTTGATAACCTGCCCTTTCTTGACGTTTGCGGATATATTCTATCAATTTACGATATATCTTATACCCTTTGTCGTGCCAGAATACTGCGCCCGGTGCATATTCAGGTTCAAAATGGAACAAGTCCATATCTTTACCCAATTTACGGTTATCGCGCATGGCTGCTTCTTCTTGCATCTTCAAAAACTGTTCTAGCTCTTCTTTCGTAGAAAACGCATCAACGTAAATACGCTGCAACATTTTATTTTTCGCATCACCTTTCCAATAAGCACCTGCAACATTACGGATTTTAAACGAATCGCGCGGTAAATCTTTTGAAGATTCTACGTGTGGCCCACGGCACAAATCTACAAAATCACGAAAAGTATAAACAGACAACTGTTCGCCAGCCGCATCGTATTCATTCAACCATTCCATCTTGTACGGTTGATTTGCAAAAATCTGTTTCGCTTCATCCAAAGATACATTGCGCTGTTCAAAGCGACCGTTTGATTTAATTAACGCGCGCATTTCGTGCTCAATTTTTTCAAAATCATCTTCGGAAAATCTGTGTTCTGTATCAAAGTCATAATAGAACCCATTTTCAATTGCGGGACCACCAGCAAATTTAACATCTGGATACAACTTTTGTACAGCTGCCGCCATAACATGTGCTAACGAATGGCGAATCGTTTCAATAGGATATGACATAATAAAAATCCTTATATTTATTAAAGTAATATTAAATTGTTGTTAATTATTGCACTGTGCGGGAAAAACCGCAAATAGAATCTACACCCCCGCAGGGGTTGTTGTTGTAGTTGTAAAGAAGAAAACAACACTATTTTTCATAACGACCGTGATTTTAGTACTTAAAACAAATAATGTCAAACCTGTTTTACATCACATCAATTATACAACCAAACAACACCGCAAAGAAGAAGCAAACGCTACCGCCTATAACAAACAAGTGCCATACAGCATGAGAATACTTCATCCTGCGCCACAGATAGAATATTACGCCCAATGAGTACGACAAGCCACCGGCCAATATAAACCACAAGCCTCGTACAGGGATGTTATACAGCATTGCAGGTAATATGAACAATAATGTCCACCCCATAAGAAGATAAAGTGCGACTATCCATTTTGGCTGTTGTTTTGGATTACGCATTTTCATAATAGAACCAAATATAACAATTGCCCATAAAATGCCAAAAACGGTCCAACCTATCCAACCACGCAAATTTACCAACAAGAAAGGCGTGTATGTGCCGGCTATTAAGGCATATATAGCCACACTATCCCATACCTCAAAGAAACATTCCCCCTTTTTTCCTATTGTCGCGTGGCACATTGTGGACCCGAAATAAAGCGTGAACATAGTCAAACCAAATATGGCACAAGAAACTATTGCCCACGGGTCACCCTTCAACGAAGCAAAAACAACTAACAAAGTTAATCCGGCAATTGCCAGCCCAATACCGATACCATGCGTTAGTATATTTAACGCCTCTTCAGATTTTGTACTTGGTCTTTCCCAGCGGAATAAACCTGTTGCACGAAGTATACGTAGCAAACGACCGCCGCGCGAATCGGATTTAACCGCTTTAAGTTTTTCACGAACAACTTTTTTTGATTTAACCATTGATTACATCCTTTATACGACTTACAACCTTATCTTGTCCCATAACTTGCATAATAGAATACAAGTCTGGTGTATTTGTGCGACCTGTTAAAGCCACGCGCAAATTCATTGCTACTTCACCATTTTTTACGCCTTTATCGGCGGCGATTGCAACAATCTTTGCCCACCAAGAATCTTTATCATCACAAATATCAAATGTTGATAAAAACGCAGATAATAAATCTTTATTAAATTCGTAATCTTTATTTGACACAAACAAATCATCCCAGAAGTAAGAAACCTCCTGCAAAGTTTGTTTCCACGTAATAAAATCCTTGCGAATACGTTTTGGGTTGTCGCGTTCAATAGCCAAAATATTTTTCAAATATTCTGGATCATTACCGATTCGCGCCGCCCATTGCAAATCATATTCATCGGCCCAATCACGAACCCGCTTAACCAATTCATCAACTGGCAAGGTAGCGATATATTCTTTCGCCCACCATTCAAGTTTTTTCATATCAAACAAGGCGCCAGACATAGGTATCTTCTTTGGACGCATTTCGTAATCCCAAATAGATTTTACCTGTCCTTTAGATTTGGCCTCTTCATAACCAGATGCCGCAATATTTCCAAGGTACTCTAAAACCGCCTCAACTGGCCAACCATCTTGAAGGAAGAAAGCCACATTAGCTTCTGGATCATGGCGTTTTGATAACTTGCGCTGCTTACCAGTTTCTTCATCAATTTTATCGATTGTAGAGGTATGAATATATAACGGCGGTGTCCAGCCCATCATCCTAAATAATTGAATATGCAGCGGGAACGAAGGCAACCACTCTTCCCCACGAACGACATGAGTCGTACGCATAAAGTGGTCATCACACAAGTGTGCAAAATGGTATGTCGGCAGTCCGTCATTTGATTTTATTAAGACAATATCTTCATTATTTTCTGGGAAACCTATAGAACCACGGACAGCATCTTTACAAAAAATACGATTCGCTGGGTTGCCCATAGAATACAAACGAATCGATGGCACTTCACCCGCATCCAATCGACGTGTTATTTCTTCTTCTGATATATCTCTATCCCGCGCAAACTCGCCATATATACCAGTTGCAAAACCAGCTGCCTTTTGATTTTCACGAATTTTATCCATATCTTCCGGCGTCAGAAAACATGGGTACGCCAAACCACGTGCCAACAAATCTGCTGCTACACTGTGATAAATATCTTTACGCTGAGACTGATAATAAGGCCCATATTCTGGAATATCGTTGTATTCCAAACCGAATCTGTGCATAGAATCTTCAATTATCCTGACTGCGTCAGCAACCTCGCGCTTGGTATCCGTATCTTCTATGCGCAACATAAACACCCCACCAGATTGACGGGCCAATTTACAATCAATAAACGCCTGATATAAGCCACCAATATGCATATACCCTGTCGGGCTTGGTGCAAATCGTGTAACAAACGCCCCTTCTGGTAAATTACGTGGAGGATATTTTGCCTCTAACTCTTCCAAAGTGTATTTTGGTGCTGCACCCAATACACGTGCAATAACCTCTGCTGATAAACCTTTACGCATTTTTATTTTCCTTTTCCCATTCTGACTTTAACTTAGAATAAGTATACACATCTTTCAACTTATCATAGATCATATAACTCTGACGACGAATGCCCTCACAAACATATCCTGCACGCTTTGCAACATTTTCAGATTTTATATTTTCTGTCTCCATAATAATTTCTATTCTGTTCACATCCATATTTTTAAATGCAAAGTCTTCTAACTTTTTAACACAACGCGTCATTATACCACGACCGGTGTATTTATTTGACAGCCAATACGCAATCTCAGCAATTTTATTTTTTTTAGAACTAATATCAACACCAACGTTTCCAACTATTTTTCCATCGTATATTATGTAATAAGACCCATTATCAGTTTGGGAGACTTTATACATATGCATAAACATATCTTCTGGACAGCGAGATTCATCAATCCAGGACAAAAAGCGACGTAAAGAATCACGCTCGGCATCTACAACATCAAAAATTCTACGCGCATTTTCAAATGTAGGTTCTATTTTCTCTAATGTTATATCGTCAAATTTAATGACCTTGGGGTATTCTGTCATATTTTAACCTTGTATTCGTATACGCTGAATTTTATACTAATTATATGGAAAAACAAGAAATAAGAACTTTTGGACGCCGTCACGGCAAGAAATTATCAGCACGTCAAAATTTATTACTAGAAGCCGTGCTGCCAACCATAAAGCCGGCAAATTTGCCATTAAACACGTCTATGATTTTAGAAATCGGCTTCGGTTCAGGTGAACATCTACGCGAAATAAGCCGGCAAATGCCGGATAAAATCATAATTGGTGCCGAACCTTTTATGAATGGCGTAGCATCGCTATTATCGGCAATCACAGATACAAACAATTCGATTCGTTCTGAATACAAAAATATAAGAATTTTTCCTGATGATGTCCGAGACTTTTTACATAATACCGATTCGAAATTTGAACAAATATGGGTTCTACATCCTGACCCATGGCCAAAGGCACGCCATGAAAAACGGCGACTTTTAAACGCAGAATTTTTAACGTTATTATCTAAACACCTAACCCCAAACGGAGAAATAATAATAGGCACAGATCATTGGGAATACTTTGACTGGATAATAGAACAAGTAAAACATACCACGCTTACGGCAACTATACCAGACCTGGCAACCATACACACCCGCTATCAAGAAAAAAATAAAGCCGGCACAACATCACCAAAGTACATGGTTCTTACAAATAGTTGATAAAAAATTTAACTTTCTGCGATAAATCAGGCCTAATTGCTTGAAACAAGCGTGCAGTTTGCTCTATACGATTACCGTTGTTACCCAAAAGAAAATGAAATTCGAAATCATCTTCGGGCGTCAAAGCGTTCAGCGCAGCATAAACCCTGCCTACGTAATCAGAATTATCACCTTCATCTTTTGGTAAAACCAACAATAATCCACTTGCCCGCATTTTTTTTAATGCATCAAATAAGTGTTGCCATTCAAAAGGCCCTAGTTCATTTATATCAATACCAAAAAATAGAGACTTATTAAAAAACAAATCATCTCTTATCAAATATAATTGAGAAACAAACGCATCTATATCTCGCATAGCGACAAAGACCTGTGCACCATCTGCCCCATTTTTAAATGCTTGGTTTATTTTAGCGGACAAAAAGGAAATTTGGTCTGAGTCTTGACCCTTTAAGTAAAATCGTGAGAAAATTTTGACCTGTTTTCCTTCCAACCAGGGCCACACGATAGAAACAGAATCTGTTCCAACAGACATATATGGGATTCGCTTTTCTATAGCAACCGAAGCAGCCTGAGCCAAATCAGTTGGTTCAATTCCAGCCGAGCACCATATTGCCGCCTCACTAATATTATCAAGAATGTTATCCGGACTTATCATTGCTCTTTTTACTTTATCACAAAATATGATATAATGAAAATCAATATGAGAATACGCTTAGACAATGTATTACTGTGCATATTATGGATCCTAGCGGTAACACTGGGCGCATGTTTTTGGTTTAATACAGTATTTGGTTTCAATATATTTTCTGGCGAACATTGGGAATATGTCGCATCCTTGCAGGCGACCAAAGCACCGATTAAAACTACATTTTACGTTTCAATGGCAATCACGATATTTGTAGCTATTCTGGGCTTATACATGGTAGTCAGACCAAGTATGAGGAAAATTCGACTGCCCATAATAAAAAAATCTAATCACACAAATGATATAAAAACGCAAAAAGTCCAAGACGCTACAACTACACAAAGCATCAAACCAGATACAGATGCATCCACATTAGATATTATCTCTGAGGGTGCACAACAAGGCATAGCCGCCTCCCCTCGTCCACAGGGACCATCTGCGTCTGCAAGGCCACCCAGACTTGTGCTGCCCAAAATAAACAATACCGGCGCATTTCAACAACCCTCATCTCAACTGTCACCAATAGCACAACCAAGAAATACTGGGCCAACTGATGAAGACGTAAAAAAGCTAGAAGAAATTTTCACAAACGCTGGCTATGCAGTAAAAAAGAACGCACGCGTAAACGGCATAATGACCGCATTAATTGCGATTGGTTCTAACGAGACAATGTGGCTTGGCTGCGTTGGTGTGCCAACAACTAAAGTAAGGGAAATAATAGAAAAATTTGAACAGATTTTTTCTGACACCTTAGACGAAACAGAAATAAATATAAATGGTTTTACCATTTCTGCGCCGGATGAAAGCACATCAGAATTTGAAGACATTCTTATGTTTAAAACAATTGAAGACTTGCAAGCATATATGCAAGACAAACAAAATCCTCTTCCGGAAGACGACGAAGATAGGGAAATGTTTGACGCCTACTCTCAATACATAGACGCAGTAATAACGCACATAGGATTGATTTAATGCAACTAACTAAAGAAATTGCAGAAAAAAAATTATCAGACATGAATATGAGAGACATGCCGATAATGGACTATCACCCTATTCCGGCAATGGTTGCACCTGATTGGTTTAAAAAATATAAAAAACTGTGTCATGAATTTATAATATCTTTAACAGATTCAATAGAACAACTTGCTTTTATGAACCTATCACAAGACGAGTTTATGGCGTTAATTACGGGTCGCAAGATACCACAGAATCTTTCAATCAGATTTCGTGTACCACTTATATGGGGCGGCAAACTAGAAATAGATAATATGTTCATGTGCTGGACGTTTCCAAACTCTCAAAACTTGGATAGGTTTATACAAGATCAAAATGATGCGAACATCGTATGGTTACCAAATCCCGCCACAAAAATTTATGTACCTGGTCATAATCTGAGTGGTGGTGATGGTGGAAACGCAACAGAAGACAGGCTTAGCCAAATGGCAGCACAAATAGCAGCATCGCGCGGAATGGAACAATAAAGGCAGAAATGAATTGCAATGAATTTATATCTTTAATGAAATCCCATGGTGCAAAATTTGCACCAGCAGCATCTATGCCTTCGATAACATTAGCTAACACAACGTTGCAAAATATTCGCGCTGCAATGCTACCAAAATCCATTACAGATTTATATATGCAATGCAGCGCCTTGAACCTTGGGAATGGCTATATATTTGGCCCGACAGAGATAAAACGTGGAAACAAATATCCAATTCCAAGTATAATTGACATAAACACAAAGCTATCCGGCTGTCCGAGTTTACTTGGTAAAACCGTCTTTGGTAGGAACGATTTGTTTTGGTTTGCTTTTGATTCCTTTGGAACATATTTCATGTTAGATAACGTGACATTAAAACAGCTGCGAAAGTACGAGGACCCTTATAAAGCAATGTCGGACTGTTTAATTGCTGGGAACATATAAAATGAAAAAATTATCCGTATCTTTATCTGGTCACCAAACAAGCATATCACTAGAGAAAGAATTTATTGATGCCTTGCACGAAATATCTTTAAAAGAGAACAAATCTATTGCTTCTATAATAGAACACATAGACGACAACCGTGCCCCTGATTCAAACCTATCATCTGCGATAAGGGTTTGGATTTTTAAAAGATATTATAAAGCATAATTTTTAATCACGCTTTTCTAACGTAGCCAAGAGAATCGTGCACATACAAGAAAATAGCAATATAATAATCATCATACCATCACGACCAATTTCTCGATATATTGTACTATGCGCACCGTAAAGGCTTCCATCCATATATCCCTGCTCTGCAACTGGTATTTCTGAAACGACATTGCCATCTGACAATATGAAAGCGCTAATACCGGAATAATTTGCCCTAACAATTGGCAACCCCGATTCGATTGCGTATCTGCGCACCATGTCCAAATGTTGATAAGTTCCTGGGGTATTTCCAAACCAAGTATCATTAGTAATATTTATTATTGCGTCAGGTTTTTCTGCATTTGGAACCAGTGAATCAGAAAAAATTATTTCATAACAAATGGCCGGCGCAAAACTAAAAACCTTACCATTAATATCAATCGTTATTATTTCTGCCCCATTTCCTTTTGATAATTGACCAGGCGTAGGAATGATGTCACCAAACGGTCTGTATTCGCCAAACGGAACCAAATGAGACTTACTATAAACTGTCTGAATTGCTCCACCTGGGGTGGCCACAACCATAGAGTTATATAAACTTCCATTCATATATGACGTAGCCCCTATGACAACATTATTGTTCAACGCAGCGGCTATTGGCATATCATCACCTTTCAACACAACAAATGGATAGGCTGTTTCTGGAAACACAATTAAATCTGGATTACCTGGTCCCTTTGCTAATTCTATAAGAGTATTAACATTATCTGTCGCATTACGAATCGCTTCTTCTCTTGAATGAGTCGCTTTTTGTTCTGCACTAAGCGCGGGCTGCACAATGCGTATTGTCTGGGTATAATTGTCACTATTATTTGCCTCTGTAATATTTCTATACCCATACAAGGTCCCAATTCCAGCAAGGGTCAAGAATAATACGAAAGCACCCCAAGAATACTTATTTCTTTTATTCAAAATAAGTTCAACAATAATGGCAATCAAACCAACTAAAACGAACGTTGTTCCCAAAGCCCCCCAAAGCGCCATGGAATTTGCAAGAATTGGAAACGGCATCAAAATATTAGCCAACGGGTTCCAAGGAAATCCAGTTAGCAACCACTCGCGCAACCACAAAACAAAAGTCCATACCGCAGCAAACAAAAATGCTCTACATGCTGGTTTTGTGCGTATACAAGAAATTGAAACAAACGGAATTGAAAAAATTATTCCACCTAATATTCCGATTCCAATAATCGCAGGTATTGTCCAAACTGCAAATTGTTCTGCCAGTTCTGGTACAACAAATATAGAATTAACGACCCACCAAAACATAGCTATTGAATAAACCGCACTAAATGGGAAAACGCGTAAGAAGACTTTAAAAACACCTGCCCCAGAAATATTACGAACAACTATGGCATAGGCAAACGCTATAGCTATTAAAGTTGCCCACCATAAATGAGTTGGCGCAAAACCTAAGGCAGCCACACCGCCAAGGACTGCCATTATTAAATACTGTCCAAACCCATTCGGTTTAAATTTTATTCGTTTAAAAAAGGAATAAATTTTGCTGCCTGGACAACATGAAAAATCGCTGCATACGCCTAAATCCTGCACATAGGGATTTTTTATTCCCATAGAATTTAATATTTCTGTCTCTTTTTTTTCCATTATTTCTGCTTCACTATCTTTTATATGATCATAACCTTGAAGATGTAACATTCCATGGACAACCATATGAGCAACATGATCCTTAACAGAAATATTTTCTTTTTTTGCTTCTTTCACAATTGTATCTAAGGATATATAAATATCACCTAATAAAATATCATCACCCAGTTCGAAAGACAGAACATTTGTGGGCCTATCTATATTACGATACTTTCGATTTATTTCATGAATCTCCTCATCATTGGTAAGAGTAATCGAGACCTCTGCTTCCGGTCCTGCATAAACAACCGCAGCATTGGCTATTTTATTAAAATCAATCTTATACTTACGCCAACGTTCATCGTTGTAATTTATACATACTTTCATAACGAAACCTATTTTATGCAATATTTTCTTTTTCCACTGTACCGCGCCGCCTAATCTTAAAAGCCTTGCTTTTTCCATTGACACGTTTAGCCGCCTCAACAAAATTTTGCCCTTTCTGGCGAAGCAATTTGTTGACACGTTTTATATCTTTTTTTACCCCTATATTCCCGTTACGCACAGATAGCTTATAGTTCTTCAAAGCACGTTCTAGATCGCCAATTTGTTCGTACGCAAATCCAGCATTATACTGAGCCGCGGCATATTGACTTTTATCTCCTATTCTAGTCAAAATTTCGCGCGCACATTTTATTGCTTTTTCATACAATCCAAGATTGTTGTATGTGGCGGCTAAATCATTATGTAACAACGCATTATCCGGGAAGCTTTTTAACATATTTTCCAACTGAGCCGCTGCACTTTTATAATCTTTTTTAGAATATGCCAGCATAGCATTTTCATATAAATCATCATATCCTATGGTATAAGTTTTCACAGTAGATATTTTTTCAGTTTTTGCATAATAATCTACAAAATCATTATTACCTAGTACACATTTACCACTTTGGCAAAGCAATAAAGCATCGTCCGGTAAATAATCAGAAACCTTTTTCCAATTTTTTAGACTTTTCCCTTTCTTGTCCCTTGGATTTTTTAACCATTCCTTAAATACCTTGTACGTTTTTTTATTAACACGTGGTCCCGAAACATCACTTTCAAAAAAAGCACTTTTTTCTTTTCCCATAAGAGAAAAAAATTCATACATACCATTTATAGGACAATTTAATAACATTTGTGGTGTTATATCTCCCGTCATCAACCCAGCTTCTAACCAGCGCCGCCAATACATTCCCTTTCCTCCGGCCAAAAAACCACCCAATTTATTAGCGACCTCATTTTTATCGGAACCACTAAGCCAAGCTTCTCCGAAACTTCTTGGTTTTCGTACAGGATAAACATCAAAACACTGTTTCACTAAAGAATCTGGAAGTGCATAACCGTACTCCTTATAAAGCTTACGTAATTTATCAAATCTATTTTTATGATTAGAGTCTTTCGGGGCTTCTATCAATTTAGAATATGCATTATATACAACAGACCCTATACCCAAGGCTTCGCTAGTTGTTTCTATGTGAACATTATCTTGAGACACATCATAACAATAAAGAACAAAAAATGTTTCATTTTCTAAATGCCAACGCGCAAGCTCATATGCCTCTTCATCTGTTATTGGTGGTGTACTCATAGTAACTTTTGTACCATCTTTCAAAACAGTTGAACCAAAGCCTATTGTTGGAATTCCCTTTGAGTCACGATATGGAGTATGCATGCCGTTTTCATTAATGTGTACCCCCTCTTTTACTATTAAATCGGCTATCAAAACAGGTGTTATAGGTTTTATTCTTTCTAAGAATGCTTTATAAGTACCACTAAATGCTTTTTTTTCTTCGCTGTCCAGTTTCCATTCTTTATAATCATGCTCTATTTCTTGTTCATATTTAGCAGTTACATAGCCAGCCCCAGATACAGCAGTTAAACCCAATAACCACAAAATATGAGCAGATAAATTAGGATACTTTTTTGCAAACGAAGATACTTTTTTGGGTTTACCTTTTTTGTTTTTACCAACAGTCATATCAGAAAAATTTTTTTCCATTTTACGCAGGAAAGCATTATCCATAGTCAACCAACGCGCTAAAGTTAATAAAAACTGTGCACCACCAGCAGCCAACCACGCAGACCACTTAACTGCCCCCAAACCAAAAATACCGGCAGCGTCCATAAACTTTGCATTTTTATCTTTTATCCCAGCGGATTCTCTCTTTTGCCGTCTTTCTTTTATAGTTTTTACGACTTCCTTTTTCTCTATAAATTTACGTAATTTTTTTGCAAGCTCTTCGGGAACAGCAACATTCTTTCTAAACTTTTCTGACATAGTAATTTGCTCCTTCACTTATTCTTCCCAAGCCCGGTTTTCTTAGCTATTTTTGAACGTTTTTCTGAATAGCCAGGTGCAACTAACGGGTAATTATCTGGCAACCCCCATTTTTTTCGATATTGTTGCGGGGTCATGTTAAATTTTCGTTTTATATAACGTCTCAACATTACATGCCACGTACCGTCTTCTAAACACTGAATCTTATCTTGCTTTATTGAATCCGCAATTTGTTGTTTTGACACAGATGCGCCACGCAGACTTTCACGTGCGGCGTGAACAGCATCCTCCATTGATAAGGCAGGATTAGCCGCAATAGCCGCTGCAGCCAAATTAGCTACAGCCAATGCAAATTCTGCAGAATCTTTATTTATACTTACCAATTGAAAACCTTTGGTTTATTTACTAAAATTCATTATATCACAAATAGTTTATAAATAAAACATAAGTAAATAAATAATATGACAACAGAAAACCGACCATTAGCAGACTTAATGAGACCAACGACAATAGATGACATTGTCGGTCAAAAGCAGCTATTAGGCGAAAATGGGCTTGTTAGACGTATGGTTGATAACCACAAGTTATCTAACCTGATTTTATGGGGCCCCCCAGGATGCGGAAAGACAACTATTGCACGTGCACTAGCCAAGTCTGTTGACATGGATTTTGTTCCAATGTCTGCTGTATTTTCTGGGACTGCAGATATAAAAAAAGCAATGGAAGCTGCGCGTATGAACCGCGAAATCGGTCGTTCAACCTTATTGTTTATTGATGAAATACACAGATTTAATAAGACACAACAAGATACCCTGCTTCCTTATCTAGAAGACGGGACTGTTGTGTTTATGGGTGCGACAACAGAAAACCCAAGCTTTAATCTTAATAACGCATTACTTTCTCGTTGTCACGTTGGGGTATTACAACCACTATCTACCGAAGATCTAATGACTTTGATAGACCGCGCTGAAAAATACCTAAATAAGAAATTACCACTAGACGATGCCGCACGGTTACACCTAGCTCAAATGTCTGATGGGGATGCGCGGTTCTTATTGAACACGATAGAATATTTATCAAACGCAAATTTTAAAAAAGAACTTACGCCAGAAAAACTAGATACAGCCATTCAAAAACGCGCACCATTGTCCGACAAAACTGGTGACGAGCATTATAATTTAATATCTGCGGTACACAAATCACTACGTGCAAGCGACACAGATGCAGCGTTATATTGGACAGCCCGAATGATGACATCTGGCCAAGACCCAATGTACTTATTTAGAAGACTTACAAGATTTGCAATGGAAGATGTAGGATTAGCAGACCCCAATGCGATGCAATTGGCGTTGTCTGCATGGCAAATATATGAACGTATGGGAAGCCCAGAAGGCGATTTAGCTTTAACAGAATTAGTAATATACTTAGGAACGGCACCAAAAAGTACAGCCAATTATCGTGCCCAAAATGCTGCCTATAAAACAGCGAAAGAGACAGGAAGTCTAATGCCGCCTAAAAATATACTAAATGCCCCAACAAGAATGATGAAAGAAATGGGTTATGGTGCCGGATACATATACGAGCCAGATACAGCATCTGGATTTAGCGGTCAAAACTGTTTTCCAGAATCAATGCCCAGACAGAAATTTTATTTTCCAATAGAGCGCGGTTTTGAAAGAGAAATAAAAAAGCGCCTCGATTATTGGGACGCTTTACGAGATAAAATCAACGCCAAGAAAAATCAATAACACTTAGATTTTTCTATTTGATTTATCATTATTTGAACATTTTTTAGATAGTCTGTCTGATATGCTTTAATTCCAACGCCTGCTCTTTGTATCAAACGGCTTAAAGTTCTGCCTGGTCCAAGCTCATATGCAGTTGTAATGTTATATTTTGGTAAAGCTTCCATTATATCAACCCAATGCACACCTTGTGTCATCTGCTCTGCCAGCCCTTCTTTAACTTCATCGGGGTCGGACATAACCAGCGCAGTCTGGTTAGAAAAAACCTTTGTTCTTGGCGCCCGAACATCTGTCGTTTCCAATCTGCGCTTCAATAAAATTTTAGCATTTTCCATCAACGCACAATGAGCGGGTACCGCAACATTCAACCTTTTTGCTATTCTTGCCCCATCTTTCAACGCCCTTGCAACGACCACATCCAAAGCTTCATTTTGTCCACTAATTGTAAATTGATCCCTTGCGTTATGATTAGAAATTGCGGCAAATCCGTGCCCCGTTGCAGCTATAAGGCACGTTTCTACTTTATCTTTATCAAGTCCGACAATACATGCCATTCCTCCACCCATTTTATCAGTCATGGACATGTATGAAGAACGTGCTGATAATAAATGTGCCGCATCTTTAAACGTTAAACTACCTGCACAGTGTAATGCAGTATATTGCCCCATTGAATGACCGGTTATTGCACTACCAATTTTATAAAGAGGTTCATTGAAATGCTCTTCTAGGACCCTTGCGATTGATACAGAATGTACAAACGTTCCCAAAGACGTAAGTTCAGGTTTATTTAAAACATCCTGCGGACCTTCAAAACAATATTTTGCAATATCTTTATGAGAAACATCAGAAAGCTCTTCAAACGTATGACGAACAACGGCAAACTCTTTAAAAAGGTCATGCCCCATGCCTACATATTGAGCCCCCTGTCCAGGGAAAACGAAAATAATTTCTTCTTCATTCATATCGCCGGCATTATTGCACAAAAATACAAAATGTCAACACACAAATAAAAACCCGCAAACGCGGGTTTATTTTAAATTAGAACAGAATATTTACATTTACGCCAACCTGCAAATCATCACTTTCGAACTCGTAATCCAGATGACCTGCATATTGAGTTCGCCCGTATTGACGGACTATTTTTCCACCCAACCATTCTTGGTTATAGTGAGGATTTGTTGCCTTACGCAATATGAATTGAGCCCCCAATCGCCAATCTTCGGCTATACGGAAATAGGCTTCTGGAATTGCATCAATATAAGCCATACCCCTTTCATCATCAAAAATCCAACTAGACTGGATAGTTGCCGCCAAGGTCATTCCCGCCCACTGACGTCCGAATCTATATCCAGCATAATATGTAGAATCTGCAAAATACGGTGTACGAACACGGGATGAGCCACCAAATTTCAAACCAAATAATACGTCTGATATTATATGAGCGCTGTTCCCCGATGCGGTTCCCACACGATAAACGCCACCTAAATCAATGGCGGAAAAGCCGTCTTCCGAGCCATCAAAATCCTGTTGAAAATGTACATTTGCCGCTATCGTCAAGCGGTTATTTATACCATAAGAAATAGCCTCGCCTAAACGCAAAACATTATCCCAATATGTAAGCGTTGTTTCAGACAAAACATGTTGTTCTGACAGCATATACAAAGGATCAGATGTATCAAGTTCCAAAGAATCAGCATATACTGCACATGGCATTAGAAAAAAAACAGAAAACAATCCGATTAAAAATTTACGCATTTCTCTCTTCCTAGTTTATAAATGAGGAAACCTCATAACGAAATAAAAACCTGGGGAATTATTATCCCCAAGTCTTATATGTTTTAGAACATGAATATAGCTTGCAAACCAACAGAAGCCTCTGAATAGTTGTCTATATGAGCTGTCCCCATCTGACGGAATACGCCATCAACCGCATCAGTCTGCCAGAAAGTCAAGTCTTTTCCATCAGCGGAATCCCATACAGCCATTTTGCCATACAGATTCAACGCGAACCAATCATTTGGCTGCCAACCGATTGCCGCCTTCAGACTTGCTTGATTATGCCAATCATAATTACCTAAAACAGCTTCTACATTCAGTGTCCAATCTTCATCAAGAACACTAAACACTCCAAGTCCGCCTTCGGCATAGAATGTATTCTTTGCATCAGTATTATACGCCATAAAGAACGTAGAATTTACGCCCTCTTCTGTAACCCCGTTTATACCGTTACCATATGAGTTACCCTCAAAGTTCAAGTACCAACCACGAACCAATCCGTATATAGTAGAAGAGCTGACCTTATAACCGGCTTTCAAATCCAAAACTATATTATTAGAAATATCTTGTTGGTATTGGTAATACGCAGAAGCTGTTGCAATCCAATCTGCAGTATCTACAAAACGCCACTGTAAACCAAGTCCTAAAAGATTAAGACCACTGTCATCCATGGAATCATCCGGTGCAACCGCCCAGTCAAACTTATAGTCGGAAACATCAAAGCGCGCCATAGCTAAAATTGATAAACGATCAGTAATACCGTAACTAAAATCTTCTTTTATAGAAAACTGTGTTGCATCCCATTTTCCATTAGGATCGGAAATCCATGCATCTGCAACCGGCGTCAAGAAAATATCATAAGAATTCGTGTTATATGACAAATCTGTAACGGAACCAAATTTTCCCTTTGTTGGCTGAAAGAATGGATGCGCCAGATAATACTTGCGCTTCAACTCCGTACGATATGTTTCTGAACGTGTTGTACGAACAGTCGCTGCAGCGTTACCGCTATCATACTGCTTATACAATGAACTACGGTCAGCAGGCTGAGTGTAGTATATATTTTTAGCATCGGCCTGATCATATGTTTTTGTAGTAGAACGCGTTGTGTATTTTTCATAGTTGACTTGTGTACGTTCACGCACAGCCGGCCCACTAGTTAAATCTACACTGGACGCGGCACGCGTACCAGAATTTGTCGCTGCCATAACAGGAAGCGCACCAAACAATACTGCAAAAACAGCAAACAAAGAAAAACTCTTTTTCATCACACATAACTCCTTTTTACGAAAATTATATCATAAAAAAGGCATCCGAAAAAGCTCAAAAAAGAACTCCTATGACAGGAGTTCTAATTATAATATGTGTCTTTTATTATTTGCATCTGGCGGACTGACAATACCTTCTTGTTCCATACGTTCCATAAATCCGGCAGCCTTATTATAGCCAACCCCCAAACGCCGCTGTATATATGAAATTGTTGGCTTTTTATCCCGCAGAACACATTCCTTTGCCTGAGTATAAAGGTCTGCATCTTTGTCTGCCTTAACCTGAGCAGCACTTGCCCCACCGCCTGCTGCAACAGCACTAGTATCTTCTTCTGCATCCGTAACACCTGCTGCATATTCTGGTTCACCCTGTGCACGCAAGAAATCACCAACACGATTCATTTCTTCGTCCGATATGAACGCACCATGTATACGAACTGGGACACGCCCTGCCTCGCTAAACAACATATCACCACAAGCCAATAATTGCTCGGCCCCTTTCTCGCCCAATGTGGTCATAGAATCAATCACACTTCGTGCTTGGAAAGATACACGTGTCGGGAAGTTAGCCTTTATCACACCAGTAATAGTTGTTGCATCTGGACGCTGGGTCGCCATAACCAAATGAATACCAGCCGCACGCGCCTTTTGTGCAATACGTTGAACACAAGCTTCAACTTCTTTACGAGCAAGGCTCATCAAATCTGCTACCTCGTCAATAATTATCACGATATATGGCATATCGGACAAATCAACTTCTTGTGTTTCAAACAATAATTCACCGGTTTCTTCATCTGTACCAACTGCAACCTGACGCGTAACCTTCTCGCCACTTTCACGCTTTTGCGCAGCCATTTCATTATAACTTTCTATATTACGAGCATTTAAAATCTGTAACTGTTTATAGCGCTCTTCCATCTCTCGTACGGCCCATTTCAAAGCATTTACAGCTGCTGCCGCATCTAACTTTACAATCGGAGTTATTAAATGAGGAATGTCATCCCAGAACCCAAAATCAACCCCCTTTGGATCAATTATTATTAATTTGCATTTATCTGGCGTAAAGTGATAAACAATAGACATTATTATTGATTGCACGAAAACAGACTTTCCAGACCCCGTTCGACCAGCAATTAACATATGCGGCATTTTCGCCAAATCATAGTACATAGGATTTCCACCTATATCCACACCCAACGCCAATGGTATTTTGTACTTGGAATTTATAAATGTATCATTATCTACCAATGACTGAAATCTTACGGTCTGTCTAGTAATATTTACCATTTCCACACCAATTAATTGTGTACTTGGTATATGAGCGATACGAATATTTTCAGTAGCCATCGCACGCGTCATATCTTTCACAGTCTTACTAACATCCGCCATACGAACACCACTTTCTGGCATAAATTCATACAGCGTAACAATAGGCCCCGGACGAATACCAACAACCTTGCCCTTAACACCATATTCTGCGAAATGTACCTCCATCGCAGCCGCATTACGCTTCAATTCGGGTGTGACTATATTTTTCCCGAAATTAGACCTTTCTAAAAACGCAGGGTCCGGTAGTTCATATTCATGCTCGCCTACTTCTGTTTTTATTTTTACATTGCGAGCACTTTTGCGCTGTCTACGATGAGTTGGTTTTTCTTCTTCTGTTTTCTCTTGTTCTTCTTCATCTTCATCAGGAATCTCATCATCCGCATCTTCTTCTGCCACATCTTCTTTTGTTGCTGGCACAAGACGAAATATGGACAACAACCATCTAACAGCACGCCAAATAAAACCAAACAAGCTTTTAATATGAACCCGCTTTATATGCAACAACAACGCACCTAAAATAAAAAATAAAGCAACACAAGAAATACCAAGCAAAAGTCCCCAACCGCCTAAAACAGATCCAACGTCAGCGGCAGCTATATACCCCAGCATTCCACCAAAAGTAGAAGACGGCGCAAGCAACCCAAATCCCACAGCACCTAAACAAACCGTAACAAAAGCTCTCAAAAAATTATATTCTGGTGCAAAATCTTCTTCCCAATTCACCAACCAGACCAACCCCAATCTTGCCACACATAAAATGATAAATAATGCCGGCAAAAATCCTACAAAATATCTAAGGAAACCAACGACCTGCCCCATAAAAGACTGCTGTCCAAACGTACTAGCGGCAGCAAAACCATTAAGATACGGATCCAAAAACAATAAAGCAAACAGCGCCCACGCCCCAATTCCTAAAAAGGCGAGCCCAACTATACGTTTTACCAACCCCTTCAGCGCGACAGAAACGCTTTCCGGTAAAAAATTAGAACTTTTTGCCATGCGCTTTATTTTATCACAAAATTCACAAAAATGTTAGAAATTCTAATAAAAATAAATTATTTTGCGATGTCCGCCCAATAGCGCTTTAAACCAGCTTTTACAAGATCTGCAGCAACCATACCTATAAAAGCACCAAAAATCACGTCTGACGGCCAATGTGCACCAACACATACTCTTGAAATTCCTATTATTATTGCCAGTGTCCATGTAAACCACTTTATTCTTGGTGCTAACAATCCTAACATCACCAAAGCGGCGAAGGATGCGAACGTATGACCAGAAGGCATGGAATTAAAAGCCCAATCCGTAGAAAATGGTACGAAGCCAGTTTTATCCAAAGCTTCAAAAAATACTGGTCTCATTCTGCCGATAACTATTTTTAATATTTTTCCAACAACACTTGCCGCCAACACAGACGCCAACACGAAAAACGCGTAACTATTATGAGTTTTTTCAATAAAATCTTTACAAAAAACGATTAAACTAAACTTGTGTTTCTCATTCTTAAATTTTGGTTTAGTTTTCACTATCTTCTTTATATAAAAAGCCAACAAAACAACTACCGAAACACCCAGCCATACCTTTGCATCGAAAATAACATCAAACAAGCGCCATATACTATAATCAAAATTACGTAAAAATAAGTACAGAGGCTTATCAAACCATAAAATTCCAGACAAGACTAATATTGCTGTAATAACCGCACCACCTGCAATCCAATTCCACTTTATCTTATTATCTTTCGTCAAAAACATATTTTCCTCATTTATTGCGACATTATTCTGCGATAAGCTTATTATAAACTTTCATATCGGTTAGAATTTTTGCTGATACCGCCTCAGCCAAAGCGTCTTCATCTGCCCCACTTGTTATAACAGGACACCCCCGTCTTACATCAGCAGGGTCAATATCATCATCACGATTAAAATCTTTTGCATTAAAATCATTATTTATCACATTTAAAAAGAATGCATTCTGTTGACTTTCCGATCTTATATTTGAAAGACAAACGATTGGGAAAATACCACGCCCATCAATATCGCGCCCAGTTCCAGTCTTTATTGCTTTGTTTAATAATTCTAATGCGCCACCATTATTTAAATTTATACGCGTAGCTATTCTTGCACTTCCAGCAGTCGGGGTCCCCACAAGAACACCACGTTCATATTCATAAAAAGCTGCCGCTATTGCTTCTGCCGTACCCTTTGTCATATCAGACATCAAAACTACAACAGGCGCATCTGTAACCGCATTTCCACCAGGGGCTATTTCAACTTCATCCTTAGCCGTCTCCACTATTCTCATTACAGGCTGCTTTCCTATAAACAATCCTGCGAACTTTGCGGCAGCTTTCTCATCATCACCACTTGCCGCACGCAAGTCTAAAATAATTCCAGTTAAATCATCGTACTTAGCCAAAGCTTCGTTTACAATCGAGACCGCATTGTCAGATAACTTATGAACTATTATCTCTAATATACCACTTCCAGTTTCTTCATCTGCCCTATGAACAACATCTGCATCGGCAAGTATTATCGAAGCCCTGCGTAATACCACATCTTTTTCGCCACTTGGTGACAAAAGTTTTAATTTTGACGTACCAGAATTGAATCCTGACAAAACCGCAGACAGCTCCGAATCAGTCATCCCTGGAACCGACTTGCCATCTATTGCGACTATTAAATCGCCCTCCGTAATTCCGACCGTATCAGCCGGTGAATCTTTATAAATACCAGTTACTCTATAATTACCGTACTCGTCACGAAAACCTTCTAATCCGACACTAGTTAAAATTCTGCCGTCTTCCGTTACTTCCGCCTTTCTGGAATAAATATACCGACCGTTTTCGTCTATACCACGCATTAAACTATCAACAACCATTTTATACATTTCACTTGTTGAAGCATTATGCAAAACAGAATCATTAGCACGAAGTTTTAAAATAAGTGCCGTAGTAATTTCACCGAACCCTTTCCAATCACCTGCAGCCGGTCTTGGATAATTAGCAATTATAGAATCCCCCCAAACCAAAACAACTCTTTCATCGGTTGCAGCAATATGAGCATTTGAATTTAAATTTTCCAAACTTTCTATTGCAATATTTATATTCTTGCCACCCCACTTCACACCATCTAATTTCTCATATATATCAGCGAAAGTATTTGATACGTCAAAAACATTCAAACCATCTTGTACGGGCTCGTCTTCAAAGAAAAGACTTTCTGCAAAGCATGGGAATATAGCCAAGGAAAGAACAGCGGATAAAAATAAATTAAATATTTTCATAAAATTAATCCTCCCCCTTTCCTTGGTTACAAAAGTTTTATTTTGTATCGTCTCTAAGATTAAAGTGATACAAAATTACATTTGAAATATAAATACTTGTGAGCGTCCCCATAACCACAGCGAATGTCATAGCTATTGCAAAATCGCGTAACATCGCCCCACCAAACAAGTACAGTGCGACCATAGCCAAAATAGTAGACAAACCTGTCATAATTGTTCTGCGCATCATTTCATTTACCGACAAATCAATCAGGTCATCCATCGGCATTTTATGATACATTTTTATATTTTCTTCTATACGGTCATAATTCACAACCTTATCATTAATCGAATATCCAACGCCCATCAAAATTACAGCAATTGCAGTTTGATTAAATTCCAATCCTGTAATGGAAAAGAATCCGAACATAATGACAAAGTCCAAACAAAGGGACACAAAAGAACCTATTGCATACCCACCACGATATCGAACCCAAACATATACAGACATAAGTATAAAAGAGAACAAAACCGCCAAAATTCCACCACGAACAAGTTCCCCACCAATCTTAGGTCCAACAATCTGTACCTGAGAATATTCAACTTTGTTACCTAAAATATTTTTTATTTCGGTAACACGTTGGTTCTGTTCAGCATCGGTCGCCCCTTTATGTAAGCCGACACGAACCAATATCGCACCATTATTTCCAACTGATTGAAGTTCAGGTTTAAACTGAGCCAAATCAGCCCTCATCTTATCAATGGTATAATCGGCAGACACTGGTGTAACCTCCATAGAAATACCACCAGCAAAATCTATACCATAATTCAAACCACGAACCAGCAAAGACAATATAGACAGCCCAACCAATGCCGCTGCCACCCAGTACGATAATTTACGATACTTCATAAACTTAAGTTTCATCATCTGCCCCTTACTTACTTCTTACGTAACTAATTTTTTTATTTTTCCCATTCATATACCAGTCGATGATTACTTTTGACAAAGAGACACAAGTAAACAATGTGGTCAAAACACCGACAGACAATGTTACGGCAAATCCGCGAATTGGTCCTGCACCGAATTGGAACAAAACCAACGAGCAAATAAGATTTGTTAAGTTACCGTCCAACACAGCTTTCATAGAGCGATGGAACCCTGCTTCAACTGCGCGCAATGGGGTTGAACCTGCCCTAATTTCGTCACGAATTCTTTCGAAAGGCAAAATGTTAGCATCCACCGCCATTCCAAGAGTCAAAACGATACCAGCAATACCTGGCAAAGTTAATGTTGCTCCCAAGAAAGCGGAAATACCTATTATCATTGCCAGATTTATCACCAACACGAAGCTAGCAATGACACCAAAGCCACGATAACAAACAATCATAAAAATCATTATGAAAATCATACCTACCAGGGACGCAATTTTACCTGCTGCAATAGTATCAGCCCCCAAACCAGCCCCAACGGTACGTTCTTCTATAACCTGCAATGGGGCTGGTAATGCACCACTACGTAAAAGTACTGCTAAATCTTTTGCACCCTGCAATGTAAAGCCACCAGAAATCTGACCACGCCCACCTGGGATAGGCTCACGAATTGTAGGAGCAGACAATACCATGTCATCTAATACTATTGCAAAACGTTCATTAACATGTTCCGTTGTTAAACGTGCAAATTTACGCGCACCTGCCGCGTCAAATACTGTCGTTACAACAGGCATATTGTTCTGGTCATAATCGGCCTGAGAATCTTTCAAAGATTCACCCGAAACCTCTACACGAGAATATACTGGTATTTTTTGATCCGGTGCTTCCATCAAAGGTAAAAATTCTGTTCCTTTTGGTGCCCGTCCCGACTGCAACTGTTCCTGTGTCACATTTTCATTTACCAAATGGAAAGTCATTTTTGCGGTTTGACCGATTAGCTCCTTTATGCGTTCAGGATTGTCGACACCTGGCAATTGAACCAATATATACTTACCACCCTGACTTTGAATGGAAGGCTCCTTGGTCCCCAGCGCATCAATACGACGGCGAACAATCTCTATACTACGAGACAAGGCATCCTTTACCATCTCGTCTTTTGCCTTTTGCGAGTACGTCAACGAAACATTGCGACCATCTACAGATATGTCGATAGAGTCACCAAATTCACTTTTCAAGCGCCCCCTAGCCTTAGAAACATCATCTTCATTTCTAACAACAAATGACACAACACCATCGGCATTGCGCATATTAGAAAATCTAATAACCCCCTTATTCCTGTCAATTAAAGCACTACGTGCATCTTCATACAACTGAGCAGTTTTATCCTGCATCATAGTATCTGTATCGACTTCCAGCAGCAGTTGCGCACCACCTTTCAAATCCAAACCCAACGGGATTGGATGAATCCAAGACGGAAAATACGGTGCCAAGCTTGGCGCAATTGTCGGAACCGCCAACAACACACCAAAAACTGCGACAAAAATTATTGCCAGTTTCTTAAACATACCCTAACCCTTTATTCAACGCTTGCGACAGCGCCCTTGTTAACTTCTATAACGACCCCATCCGCAATTTCTAACTCTATAGACTTGTCATTTATTTTCTTTATTGTGCCGTATATACCAGCAGCCATTACTCGATTCCCAACTTTCAAAGAATCTATCATTTTTTGGTATTCCGCCATACGCTTTTTATTTGGCCTGACCATAAACAAGTAAATTATCGCGAAAATAATTAAACAGTACAGCAACATTCCCCACCAATCATTCGCAGGAACAGTATTAGCCGCATTAGTTGCAGTATCCACTACCGCCGTCGTTTCTTCCATAATTTTTCTCCTTAGATAGAAACCTATTATAATGGTTCAGAATAGTAAAAAAAGCCGATTATGTAAAGGAAAAATAGTCAAAAACTGCATAAAATCAGACTCGCTCGAACCAACCATCTATATCTATCAGTGGAATTATTTTATATACTGGTCGCCCATGATTACATTCACCCGCCCGACTTGTAGTCTCTATGTCACGCAACAAAGCATCCATCTGTTGCAAGTCCAGCTTTTGCCCAGCCCTGACACTATGATGACAAGCATAATTCGCAAGTTTTAAATGCAACCGTTCCCCCAACTGAGAAGAATGACCATATTGTCTTACTTCATCAGCAATCGCATGGAAAAGATTTACCCAATCTAAATCCCAATCTGCCGGTTTTTCAAAAATAGCAATCGCATCATCCCCAAACGCCCCTATATGCAAACCAGAATCTTTCATTTCTTCTGAAATAGACAATACTGCCTCAACATCCTCGCCCCGCAATGAGACAACAATAGGCGTTAACAATGGTTGAACTTTTATTTTATGCTTACGCAATTTTTCGTAAGTTATACGTTCATGTGCTGCATGCTGATCCACTATTACCAAATTTTCCCCACTCTGCGCCAAAATATACTTATTGCCAATCTGCCCTATCACACGCCCCAGAGGTAAATCTTCCTGTGCATGCTCTTCTACTTTATTTACAGACAAATCTTTACGTTCTGGCACATTAAACATAAAAGCAATATCTGGCCCTTTCTTTGGTTCAGCAACAAAAAAATCCCTTCTATTAAAGTTCAGGCTTTGCTGCATATGCATTGGTACTTCTGCACCAATATGCTGAGCGACCTCCCTATCACTTAAAGTCTGCGCCAAAACATCCCGCAAAGATTTAATTATGAAAGAACGGATATGAGATGGTTCTAAAAAATGCACCTCTGTCTTAGCTGGGGAAACATTTACATCCACACTTCTTGGGTCAAGCGTCAAATAAAGCGCACACAACGGAAATTCTCTTGCATGCATTACATCCATATAAGCCGCACGCAACGCACCGACCAGCACCTTGTCTTTAACAGGTCTGTCATTTACAAAAAGGTATTGATCAACAGAAGATGCCCGTCGCAATGTCGGTTCTGATATAAAACCGGTTAGTTTTAGTGTCGCATTTGATGCAGATTTTGCATCAACACTTAACATCCTTCCCCGAACATCATCCCCCATAACAGCAGCAATACGTTCCGCCATCGGCTGATTTTTTGGAAATCGCCACTTATTATTTAATGTAAAGCCCACATCTGGTCTTGCCATTGCCAATCTTTTTACAACGTCAAGGACAGATATCATCTCTGCCCTATCCCCACGTAAAAACTTCAATCTTGCTGGTGTTTTGGCAAACAAATTCTGAACACGAATACGTGTTCCTTCTTCCCAGTCGGACGGTTTTATATCACCTGTTTCACAATTTAAAGTCCAGCCATTTGAATCTTCACTATTGCGCGTATCTATTACCATATCAGAAACAGACGCAATAGATGGTAACGCCTCGCCTCTGAAGCCCATAAAGTTTATATTCAGCAAATCATCCATCGGAAGCTTTGAGGTCGCGTGCCTTGTTATACTTTTTGCCAAGTCCTCTTTTGACATACCGCAACCGTTATCTATAACGGAGATAAGCGTACGTCCACCGTCTATGACATCTACAACAATCTGGTCGGCACCTGCGTCTAATGCATTTTCAACAAGCTCTTTCACAACGCTTGCAGGCTTTTCTACAACTTCACCCGCTGCAATTTGATTTATCAGAAAATCTGGTAAAACCCGAATCGGCATTAAGAGTTATTCCTTAAACTTTACTTCTAATATTTCATATTCTTTTTCACCAGACGGCAATTTTACGATACAGGTGTCCCCGACACAGCGTCCAATCATCGCACGACCAACCGGAGACGTACAAGAAATAACCTGCTTTCCATCAGATTCTATATCAGACAAAATTCTGCACTGCATACGATTTCCGTCTTCATCTTCTGCAACAACACGGGCACCAAAAACCACCCTGTCGCCAGACAAGCTGTCGACATCTATTACATCGGCATTATTTATAAAGTCTTCAATGAATTGAATACGCTTATCTATTTGTCTTTGCTTTTCTTTTGCCGCGCTATAATCGGCGTTTTCGGACAAGTCCCCAAGAGACCGCGCCCACTGAACAGTTTTTAAAATTTCTGGGCGTTGCACCTCTTTCAAATCTTTCAATTCTTTTATAAGGCCGTCAAAACCAGCCCTGGAAATCGGTTTTTTTTCCATTTTTTACAACCTCGCTATTTCGTTGAAATTATAAGCATTCATTTTAATTTTGCAATTATCAAATGAACAAGGTATACTTTTTAATTGATTGACGAAAAAACATGAGACTAAAACCTAGAATTTTGACAAGATTCCTAATGCGCCGTTTTTTTTCCGGCTTTGGTCTGGTAATGCTTGTCGTATGTGGAATCATAATGGCAGTGACTTTTGTTGAAAGACTGCCAGCTAATCCAGATGCAACTGCTGCATTAATAGATTCTTGGCGCAGGCTTTTAGAATACGTACCAATGTTTTTACCTATGGCGGTGTTTATGGGTACGCTTTTGGCATATTATAATCTAACTAAATCTAGCGAAAGTATTATTGTATCAAGTGCTGGATTATCACCATTTCAAATGGCGCGGCCATCTTTAATTGGCGCAGCTTTAATAGGCATAGTTGCAACAACAGTGGTAAACCCATATTCCGTAGAACTAAATTCTAAGGAAATAACACCTGATCACTTGGTACTTATTGATGACGAGATATGGTTAAGAGAATCTTCTGATAACGGCTTTATAACAATGAACGCAAAAAACATGCATAAATCTGGCGATATATTGTTATTCGATGACGCTACCATATATGTCCAAGCCCCTGACTTTAAACTTGAACAACGTGTTCAGGCACAAACCGTCACATTATCAGATACAGGTCTAAGTGCGAACAAGGCAACCACATGGGATACCAAAGGCGTTCCAACTGTTTCGTCCTGGCATATAAATACATTATTGACCCCACAGACAGTACTTGACCGCTATTTACAACCAGACCAGATTTCTTTTTGGGAACTACCAAATTTCATAAAAAAGATGGAAAGAATTGGGGTTTCTGTCCGTGGGCATCAAGTTCAATTTTGGACGTTGCTATTTTTACCTTTAACTATGATAGCTATGGCAACACTTGGGGTTGCGTTTTCACAAACTCGTCAAAGGCGCAATTATAGCTTTGGTGTAAAATTCGGTATTGGAATTTTGACGTGTTTTGCTGTTTATTTCTTAATAAATATGTTCAATGCGCTGGGGTCGACGGGGGTATTTCCACCACTATTAGCAATTGTTGCACCACCATTAATAATAATTGCTGCGGCAGGTGTATCAATTACTACATTTGATACCATTTAAAATAACGGAGGAACTTATGCCACTTCGAAAAAAGAATACAAAACGAAATAAAATCATAATATGGACATTGATAATAATTCTTGTCCTGCTTATGATAATATCATTTTCAACGACCCAAAATGTAACAGAGATAGTTTTATATCCATGAACTATATAGACATATTTCTAGAAGCATTATCAGCAGAAAAAGGACGCAGCAAAAAAACACTAGAAAGCTATGCCAGTGATTTACGTCACGCAGATGAAAATATTTCTGGTGGCCTGCTTAAAGCATCCGCAACGGACCTACAAGATTACCTATCTCATTTGCCAGACCGCGCATCATCTATTGCACGAAAGGCAAGTGCCATACGTGGATTCTATAAGTTTTTAATGTTGGAAAAGATAATTTCAGAAAATCCTGCGGCTAATTTAGAGCTACCTAAACGCACGCGTACGCTGCCCAAATTTTTATCTATAGAAGAAATAGAATTACTAATATCTTCTGCTGGTGACACTCGCAACTCCACCCGTTTGCGTGCAATGCTAGAATTAGTTTATGCGTCTGGATTACGCGTATCAGAATTATGTGAATTACCAATGACGGCAAACCTTGGAAATAAGCTGTTAATACATGGTAAAGGCGCTAAAGAGCGTATAGTTCCAATGCATGAACGCGCCCAAGCGGCACTACATAAATGGCTAGAAATCAGGGGGGACGACAAATCGAAATATGTATTTCCGTCATCTGGGAAGACGGGGCATATAACAAGAGACGGTTTTTTCAAGATTTTAAAAAAGTGCGCTGTATTATCTGGAATAGATCCAAACAGAGTAAGTCCCCACGTATTGCGCCATTCTTTTGCTTCACACTTGCTGGCAGGTGGCGCAAATTTACGTGCTATACAAACTATGCTTGGTCACGAAGATATTTCAACGACCCAAATATACACTCATGTATTACCAGAAAAACTGAAAGAGACAGTTCAATTACATCATCCATTAGGTAACAAAAAAGAAATAAGCAAATGATAAAGAAATGTGATCACCCAGGCTGCACAAAAGCAGGTACTTGCCGTGCACCTAAAACTCGTGATTTAAAAGAATATTGGTGGTTTTGCAAAGAACATGCGGCAGAATATAATAAAAACTGGAATTATTATGCTGGCATGACACCAGAAGAAATCGAAGACGACTGGGAACGTCAGACGTTTGGTTCACCGTTAAAAGACAAAAAGCAAACTGAAAAAGACGAAGCCGATTATATAAAATTTTTGAATGACTTTATAACTGGGCGCTCTACTTTTGATAAAGTTCCACCAAGAAAAACCTCTCTACCGACAAGTGTCACCAGCGCACTTAAAACATTTGAATTGCCAATTACAGCGTCATGGCGAGAAGTATCAGCCCGTTATCGTGTATTGGCCAAAAAGTATCATCCTGATACATCCGCAAGCGATAAAAATATCGCAGCAGAAAATTTTACAAAATTATCTGCCGCATACGATATATTGAAAAAACATTTCGGGAAAAAATAATGGGGCAAAGCCCCATTTTTATGATCTTGAATTCAAGAACGCAATTGCGTCCATTGCGGCTGTACACCCTGCCCCAACAGCTGTAGCAATTTGCATTTTTAATTCTGATTGAACATCCCCAGCAACATACATACCTGCCGGTAATTCTTTTGGTATCAATCTTCCCATGTTGTCGCGGCGAACATCTTCTGATAAATAATCGGTATTCGCTTCATGACCAATTGCAACGAACAAACCATCACAAGTAATTTCCTGATCATCTGTTGTTGTAACAACTAATCTATCATCATCGGTTTTTGCAATTTTTTTCAGGTCCGTATTAAACAGGCATTCTATATTTTCACGTTCGGCCACGCGATTACGCAACACCTCTTCGGCACGTGTAAAAGCACCCTTACGGTAAACAATCTTTACATTACGCGCCACATCTGCCAAATACAAAGCGTCATTCAATGCAGAGTTTCCACCACCCATAACTATGACATCTTTTCCATAATAAAAGAATCCGTCACAAGTCGCACAATATGACACACCCTTGCCAAACAATTCACGTGCCCCCTCAATTTCTAACTTACGCGGAGACGCACCAGTTGCAATGATGATAACTTTTGCAACATACCTATTTCCATCATCACACAAAATGTTAAAGCCGCTTTCCACATCGCCAGAAATAGTCTTAGCAGAAACAAAAATCACCTTTGCACCGAAAGATTCCGCCTGATTCTTCATAAATTCTGACAATTCAAGACCGCTACCTTTCCACCCTGGATAATTTTCTAGAACTGCGATTCCAGCCGTCTGTCCCCCTAATCTATCACCACCAAGGACCAGAGTATCTTTCCCAGCACGCGCACAGTACAACGCCGCCGTCAAACCAGCAGGCCCAGACCCAAGAATTATGACGTCATGCATAATTACTTCATTCATTATAAAATCTCCTATCTTTTCGGGGCATAGCATACCATAATCATATAACAGGCGCAAATAATTTTGGCTATACAGTAAAAATGGCTTTTTTAATTGATTTTTTAAACAACCCGCAATAAAATTAAATCGTTATGACAAGCAATAATTATTATTTTCTTTCGTTATCATCCCCTTTTGGGGTGCGGATTTAGTGTATATATAATAAAGAAGTATAAAATATAATCGCGTATACAATACGCAATCGTTATAATCAGCATAACTTAAAAAAATTAAGAGGATATTATGTTAGATATAAGATTTATTCGTGAAAATCCTGAAATTGTAAAGAACGCATGTCTGGTCAAAGGCTTTGAAGACCACGTTGATGAAATTTTGGTTTTAGATGAACGTGTTCGTGAATTAAAAACCTTGACCCAGAATATGACGGCAGAAAAAAATAAGATAACAAAAGAAATACCTAGTGCAACGGACAAGGCACCTTTGATAGCCAAATCTAAACAAATCAGCGAAGAAATTGCAGCAGATATGGCAGAGCTTGCTGAAAAAGAAGCGCTATTAAAAGATCTTTTACACCGCGTTCCACAAATACCATCTCCGGATGCACCAATTGGCCCAGACGACAGCGCAAATGTAGAGGTTCGTCGTATTGGCACACCACGAGAATTTGATTTTACCCCGCGTGCCCAATGGGATTTATTGGACATGAACGGTTGGTGGATGCCAGAAAAAATAGCGCAGATTTGTGGTACTCGCACATACTGCTTAGTTGGAGAAGCGGCAGAATTACAACTAGCCATTGAAACGTATGTAATCCAAAAACTTATTTCGAAAGGTTTTACTTTCATAGAATGCCCATCGATTACAAAACCACAAACAATATTTGATG
This sequence comes from Candidatus Enterousia avicola, assembly GCA_018714345.1. GTDB lineage: Bacteria > Pseudomonadota > Alphaproteobacteria > Rs-D84 > Rs-D84 > Enterousia > Enterousia avicola. The sequence continues at coordinate 32,488 of DVNO01000036.1, forward strand.
CTGGCCATTTCATGGGCGCAGATTTATCAGTAATGAATAATGATGTGTTTATGTTAGCAGATACAGATAGATGTCTTGCTGGGACAGCAGAAATTATCTTAAATTCTTTACATAGTGGCGAGATATTACCAGAAAATGCCCTGCCAATTAAATATGCGGGCTTTTCACCATGCTTCCGTAAAGAAGCTGGTGCTGCGGGTCGTGACACACGTGGTCTGGCACGCTTTCACCAGTTTAACAAGGTTGAACAATATATATACTGCAAACCGGAACAGTCTGATGAAATGCACGAACACATTCTAAATAACTTATGCGAGGTTATGGAAGACTTCGAATTACCGTATAGAGTGATAGCTAACTCTACCGGTGATATGGGTTTCAACAAAGTAAAGATGAATGATGTTGAAGCGTGGGTGCCAAGTGAAAATGCCTACAAAGAATTAGGCAGTTGCTCTTCTATTGGCACATTTCAGGCCCGCAGAACAAATACAAGATACCGCGAAAACGGTACGAACGAAGTTAAATTCTGTGCGACATTGAATAATACCGGCATTGCCGTACCAAGGGCATTGGTACCAATTTTAGAGAACCACCAAAATGCAGACGGCAGTGTAAATATACCAAAGAAACTGCAACCACTGATGGGCGGCAGGACAAAAATTGGTGGAAAGCACTAAAGAAAAATTCCCACAAATGTGGGAATTTTTAGTACTGCAATTGCAAACAAAGCTTTTTTAATGGCCGTAACATTATATTTGTATTAACGATATCTACTCGTTTTTGAATTTCTTGCGCTGTCTTTAACAAATTATTTAAGCTTTTCCGCTCTTGAATCGCCCCAACATAATCTTTTCTTGTACGAGCATATTCCCAATCACGGATTTCACAACAAAACTGGTAAAACAAGGACTTTTCATCAGACCAAACGGCAGGACCAGCAGATTTATAAACGATAGCAACTGGATCTTTAGCAATATAAAAAGCATCATTTAAACTAATATTACGCTCATACGCAAGTTTTGTCGCCCTTTTAACCCACGCATCTTGTGTGTCCTTTCTTGAAAAATAAATCTCTGGATAACGAGAAAGCCTATCCATGAAAGCCAACGCACGCCCAGCTTCCCAACGTTCTGCCTTTGACATTCTGGACCATTGTTTCTTTAAGCTATATCTTGCCAATATCTTTGAATTAGCAAGTCCAGCTTTTATAATATTATAGACATCTTCTGTTCTTCTCATTTTTTCCTCTATACTTACTTCACCCAATACAATATAGTACAAAAATCAAAAACGTCAATATTTATTTAGATATTTGTTGAAAAATCAAATTTATAGTATAATCTATTGTTTACAAAAAATTAGCAGAATTTATAGAGGATATTGAAAGTATGGCTATGAAGATTCGTAATATTGCGATTATTGCGCACGTTGACCATGGGAAAACAACTTTGGTTGACAACATGTTAAAACAGGCGGGCACATTTCGTGCAAATGAAAAGGTTGCAGAACGCGTAATGGATAGTGGTGATATTGAACGTGAACGCGGTATAACAATTTCTGCAAAACCGACTTCAATTCAATGGCATGACTATAAAATCAATATAGTTGACACCCCTGGACACGCCGATTTTGGTGGTGAAGTAGAACGTATTTTATCTATGGTTGATGGCGTGGTACTGTTGGTTGATGCCGCTGAGGGCCCATTGCCACAAACAAAGTTCGTTTTATCAAAAGCTTTAAAACTTGGCTTGCGTCCTATTGTTTGTATTAACAAAGTAGACCGCAGCGATGCGCGCCCAGAAGAGGTTTTAACAGAAACATTTGATTTGTTTGATAAGCTTGGTGCAACCGATTCGCAATTAGACTTCCCTTATCTATTTGCAGTCGGTCGTGATGGTTGGGCTGTTCGTGACTTAAACGATGAGCACAAGGACCTGACACCTTTGTTCCAACTAATCATAGACCATGTACCTGCCCCAGATTGTAATGGGACACGTTGCCAAATAGACGCGCCATTTTCTATGTTGGCTACAACACTGGAGGCCGATCCATACGTTGGCAGAATTTTAACTGGTAAAATAGAATCTGGAACAGTTCGCGTTGGTCAAGCAGTTAAAGCAATCAATATGCAAGGAGAATTCGTAGAAAATGCGAAAATAACAAAAATTATAGAACATCGTGGAATTGAAAAAGTCTCGTTGGATTCAGCATCAGCAGGTGACATTGTTGTCGTTGCAGGTTTTTCAAAGGCAACTGTATCTGATACACTATGTGCACCAGAGGTAACAGAACCAATTCCTGCGATGCCGATTGATCCACCTACCCTGACAATGACATTCTTTGTAAACACTTCTCCACTGGCTGGAAAGTCTGGTAAAAAGTTAACATCGCGAATGATAGGCGAACGTTTATTCAAAGAAGCTGAGACCAATATTGCATTGCGCGTTACACAAAGTGCGAACAACGAATCGTTTGAAGTATCAGGGCGCGGAGAGTTACAACTTGGTATTTTAATTGAAACAATGCGTCGTGAGGGCTTTGAACTAAGCGTATCTCGTCCACGTGTTGTTATGAAAGATGGTCCAAACGGTGAAAAGTTAGAACCTATTGAAGAAGTGGTTATAGATGTTGACGATGAATTTAGCGGTGTTGTCATTGAGAAAATGACAAAGCGCAAAGCGACAATAACAGAAATGAAGTCTTCTGGTAATGGCAAAACACGTATAGTATTTTCTGCCCCGTCACGTGGTCTGATTGGATACCTATCCGAATTTCGCACAGACACACGCGGGACAGGTGTTATGAACCGAGTATTTTCTGGATACGAACCATATCGTGGTCCAATCATGCAGTATAGACCTGGTGTGTTAGTATCTATGGAAAACGGCGTGACATCTACATACGCACTACATAACTTGGAACCACGTGGTGTGCTTTTTGTTGGTCCACAAACAGAAGTTTATTCTGGTATGATTATTGGTGAACACAGCAAAGAAAATGATTTGGAAGTTAACCCTGTAAAAGGGAAAGAACTGACAAATGTGCGTTCTGTAACAGCTGATGAAAAATTGTTCTTGGCGCCACCACGTAAAATTTCATTGGAAGAGGCATTATCTTATATCCAAGACGATGAATTGGTAGAAGTTACACCCGCAACGATTCGTTTACGCAAGAAAGAGTTGGATAGCAACATCAGAAAAAAGACACGTAAGAACGTTGAAATGTAATCTAACTCAATCCCAGCAGTCGCTTCATATATTTACGGAAGCGACTGCGGTTTTCTCGTCCAGGGACAAAGCATGCTAGTAGTTTTACTAGCAAATTTTTTATTTTATAAATGACCGGCACCCCTCGCCTACTTTTAAAATCTTGCATAGCAATTGTATACTGTTGCCAAACTTTATCGCTTGGAATATTTAATTCCGGATTATAGATAAAATTATTATCCTCGAAAAAAGCACGCATATATTTTGTAAGACCTATAATTTGAGGCATTTCCGTACTATGCTGCGAACGAACTTTTTCCACAGACCCAGATATATAAAAAGATTCCATTTTCTTCGCAGAATTTATAAGATTTTGAACATCAAAATTATCTTTATTTTCTCTATTGCGCTTAATTTGTATAACGGTTCCGCCTTTTGGCATAAATAAAGACAAATGCAAAGCAGTTCCTGCGCAACCTGCCAAAACACGACAGTTTTTCATAAAAGATATCTGCTCGCCCAATGGTAATGTTTCTGGATAAATTATGTGAAAGCCATTTAATTCAAAAATTTTTTGAATAGCTTCTTCACCGAAGGTTTTACCGCAAGCTAATTTAGCTCTTGATACATAGATTTTATCATAATCTTTACCCGTTGCCCTTTTTGCCATTGTTTCAAAAGGCTTCGTAAACTCATCAGCATAAAATATTGGTATATCAAAAGCTTGATGCGGAATATGAACTGATTTAAACCGAGTATTTTCATTCAATATTATTATGTTTTCTTTTTTTACCCCTAATAAATCCAACAAACTATAAATATATTCTGGGACATCTTTCAGGTCATAATTGTTTATTAGAACTATTGGCATATCTTGATATCTTTTATTTTCTAACACCCATGCTCGATTCATATGTTCTAATAAAAAATGTCCAAAATGGGGATACACATTACCGAAATAGACAACCTCTTTATCAACATAAGGGACGTTCTTAGTCGGCTTGTTTGGTATAAACTGACTGCGTTTACCACGCAGTTGGCGAGAAGACTCGACAAACTCTCCATCTGATGTAAAAACCCCGAAACCAGAATCGTGCTCGTTTACTATTGTGCCCAAAGGAACCGTATCGATGCCAACCTCTATCTTCCTTTGATGTTTTTGCACTTTTTTACAGAAAAGTTTATATGATAACGTTGTATAGAACTTAATTGCCATTTTATAAACCCTTGAAATAAATCTTAACCAAAAATATAATGTTAGTATGAAAGATAATCAAAAAAATATCAACAGGCTATTCCTAGTTGCTGGATATAATGCACAAAATAAAGTTGATGCATCGTTAGTCTACATGCTGAAAAAATTATCACAATTTGGTGACATAATATTTGTGATGGATAGCGATATGCCAGAAAAAGAATTAAAAAAACTGTCATCCTATGTTTTGTACGCCAATGCCACAAGGCATAAAGAATACGATTTTGGTTCTTATAAACGTGCATATATTTATGCAAAAAAAACAAACATTTTAAAAAAATATGATTTTTTATATCTTGTAAATGATTCCGTTTATGGACCTGTATACCCAATAAACAAGACATTTGAGACAATAGAAAGTTATAATACGGACGCATTTGGTTTGGTCTGTAACCCACACAAGGGAAGTTCTCATATACAATCATGGTTTATAGGTCTGCGACCATCGGTTTTCATGACAAAATGGTTTGATGATTTTATGCTATCAATTACTCATCAACCAGACAAAGGAAGCGTAACTTATCTTTATGAACAGGGTTTTACACGACTCTTAGAAAAACAACACAAAACATGGCAATGTGAGTATTCTGTTTCTGGTCGTGGAATTTATAATAAAATAAAGAAACTATATCTAGCTGGGATGCCTTTTATTAAAAAGAATGCCTTTTCTAGACATAATGGCGCATTGGGAATGCAGATAGCCTATGTATTACGGCACATAGATTCTGAGGCCAAAGATATGATTTTATCTAGTGCAAAACAGACCTTTGGATCAGAATATATAAACTGGCTTTTAACCAGGAATCCAATTAAAATAGCTTTTAGAAACACGAAATATTTTATTAAAAAGATATTTACCGAGGGCCTATGAAAACCACAAAAAAAAATAACCTAAAAAAAATTGCAGCAATAACTATGGCTCGCAATGATGAATTCTTTCTGGAAAGATGGATAAAGTATTACGGTGACGCGCTTGGCAAGGATAATCTTTATATATATCTAGATGGCGAAGACCAACCTATCCCAAAGAATGCTGGTTCGGCCCACGTAACGAAGTTTCCCCATACAGATATGTCTCGTGCAGCGGGTGATAAATATAGAATAAATAAACTATCCGCACTGGCAAAAAAATTATTACAAACTTACGATATCGTCATTGGTTGCGATTGCGACGAGTTTTTGATTGTAGACCCTTTAACGAAAAAATCATTGGCAGAATATTTATCCGAAATAAATATCAAAACAACAGTTTCTGGGCTGGGGTTAGATGTCGGTCAAAATATAAACAAAGAAAAAATTCTTGATAAAAAGCACCAATTATTAATGCAACGGGAATACGCCCTATTGTCTACCAGATACACAAAACCTGTTGTAATAAACAAACCAGTAAATTGGGGCAGCGGTTTTCACAGTATACATAAACATAATTTTCACATAGATAAAAATTTATACCTTCTACACTTTGGTGCAGTTGATATGGAAATGCTGATAGAGAAAGCATCTGCACGTGGCGCGGATTGGGTAAATCACCTGCGCAGACGTGGCAACGGAACAATAAATGCAGTCAGCACACTACCAGCACACACAGAAAAATGGTTAAAAATCGCCAGAATCATACAAACATATGCCAGACCACTATACGCATTAGATAAACCAGGGATGTTTGGATTAAAACGTGTTGTAAAAATACCACGCCGCTTTAAAAAATCAGGTGTATGATTTTATCAATTTAATGATGTCTTTAGAAATACGGTCGGCGTCAAAACGTTTTAGTCCGTTATAAGCCACACTTTTCATATTTTTTATATCTATTCTGTTATTAAATACAGCATCCATACATTTTGCTAGTTGTTCTGCATTTCCCGGCTCAAACAATAAACCGCCTGCCCCATCACATAAAATTTCACTAGGACCATTTCTACAATCAGACGAGATATTTATTGTTCCAATAGCAATAGATTCAATCAATACTGTTGGCAACCCCTCACTTTTACTAGACAAAATATTTGCAATTGCGCCTTTCATATACCCAAAAGGATTTGGCAATGCGCCAGTAAAAATAATTTGATTCGATGCAGATAAAGATTTTGCCAATTCTTCATAGCGAATTCTATAGCTTCCATCACCTATGACATATAACTTTACATCTGGCTTATTGTTCATATTCCAGAAAGCATCAAATCCCTTTAACAACGTTGGGATATCTTTGTCCGCATACAACCGGGACACGGAACAAAAATACTTACCTTTTGAATGTTGCGCCATTTTGGATTTTTGTTCTATATAGTCAATATCTATCGGGTTATAAATTCGCACGATATTTTTTTCATAGTGCGGATATAATTTCTTAAAATCAGAAACGAACCCATCCGTCAAAGCGACTAATTTATTATAGTCATTCATATATTTTATATAATTTCCTGATATGAAACTATCTATAGACGCATGCCACCAGTTAATTTTTGGTTTTGTCAGTTTTTTAAATTCTTTATCAAACGAAAAATTGAAATAATCTATAAAAACATCAATCTCTTTAAACTTTTTTAATCCAAACAAAGTACGTTTAAACCAACGATATACATCCCGACAAAGGTGCTGAAATATCCTCGCTAAAAAAAAGTGGCATAAATCGGTTCCAAGCCAACTTACAGGATATAATGCATGAACTTTTACTTCTGGGTGTGCACGAAACCAATCAAGATAAACCGGTTCTTTTATATTTACATACGTAATTACACTCAGCTCTATATCTTTGTGCTTTAACAACATATCCATCGTGCGAATCAAAACAGATTCTACACCGCCTATTTTCATATCACGAACACAAAAAGCAACTTTTAATTTTTTCATTTTTTACAAATTTTTATAAAACCGCAAATATCACAGCGCAGCTTTTTTGCCCACTTTGTAGGAGGATTATCCAAAGCTCCGATTTTTTCTAATTCACAAAAACGTTTACGAGCATCCTCTAAATCAGCGGTATTGTCCAAATATTTTATTTTACGAAAAGCCCACTTGATAAAATACCACTTAAATTTCTTAGACCACTGATGCATCTGATATTCCGTAGCATTCCCCTTGTATAATTTGTAAGAATTTTCTATTCCATCACAAAGACTATGCAATATACGCAACTGCTTAGCTGACAAAACAATTCCGCCAAAGTTCGGTATATAAAAGTATAAAGGCAATGGAGCAATTGTCACACGTGGATTTTTTAACATAATTGCGGACCACCAAGGAAAATCTTCAAACAGAATCCCCTTAATAAAAGGTGTATCAGAAATTAGTTCACGACGATACAAATTTTTCCAAACCTGACAATGCTTAATTAACCATTTACGTTTAGGATTAAATGGATTATGTGCACTTTCTGTTGCATATGCATATACATCATCTGTTACCAGCGTTTTTATATTTGCTAAGTTATATCGCTTGTGAATACGGCCCGGCACAACATTATCTGTATTCAATCCCAATTTATAACGAATCATCAATTGAGGTCTATAAATTCTGTCATATGTAAAAGAGACAATATCAGAACCGTCACGCGTAGCTAAGAAATATGCAATTTCCATCGTCTGCGGATGTATAAAATCATCACTATCTAAAAACAGGATAAAATCCCCCTCTGCGACACGCATTCCAGCGTTACGGGCGTCTGATAAACCACCATTTTCTTTCGTCACGATTTTAAAGCGTGCATCTCGCTCGGCATATTCTTTTAATATATCAGCGCTATTATCCGGACTTCCATCATTTACACAAATCGCTTCCCAATCTGAAAAAGTCTGATTAAGAACACTATTCAAACAACGTCTTAAATATTTTTCTACATTGTATACTGGTATTATAACAGAAATAGCCGGCATATAACGCTCCCGTGTTTAAAGTTAATTTTTGTACATTTTGTTTATCATGACATCTGCAAAACTTCCCTTTGGTGGATTTTTTGCCTGAGCATAAGTCGTCTTCTGAAAGAATGCCCCAGAAGTTACTTTATCAAAAGTTTTCTGATCGAACGGTTTGTCCGCATACGCCCACCACAATGCATGTGTTGGGTCTTGATCAACATGTGGCATCTTTTCAAAATATTTTTTTGCACGTGGGTCATATGTAACCATAGTTTTAAAAAGCAGCTGATGCATAAAATAATCAAAGCTATGATTTTCATGAATCCAATAATCAAGAATCATCGCCCGCCAAGCATCTAGCAAATACGCCCCCTTTCTTGATCTGATAAAACAATTCTGCATAAAGCTGTATGGACTGCCGACGTTATTTCCCGCCATATACACGAAAAAGTCCTGATCTATAATCCAGTCTGGAATTGGTGCCGTTGCAAAACCAGTAGAGTCTAGCCAAATTCCGCCATGCTCATATAATAATTCAACTCTACAAATATCAGCGAAATGAGCATTTTTTATTTTGCCCTCTTGCCGTTTTTTCCAAATTATATCCGGCAAAGTTATATATTGCTTTATAGTATTCTCGTCTAAAACAACCAACTCTTGCTTACAGTTTTTTCTAACACTACGAAAACACGCCTTGACCAAGTCAGGCGCGTTCTTTTCTCCTTGTAACCAAATTGTAAAGATTTTTTCATTGGCGTCATCTTTGACAACAGGACGTTCAATAACTGCAGCTGCTGCCGGCAGATACCGCTTAAAATATCGCGGTATAGCCGTTGCCAACACATCACTACGCACTGCCCGACGCGTTACCCTATCACGCCAAAACCAATTCAAAATATGCCCGCGGATGATAACATCAGACATTGCAAAAAAACGTGACATATTCATGGCTTGCTCCTGCTTTTATTCTATTCCATTACTTCATCTGTCGAAGCGACTTCATCTTCTTCTGCTGGACCAGTTGTCATTTCTTCAGCAATGCCCTTTGCCCGCGCCATGATTTTATCTAGCAATTCTTTCTGAACATCTTCATGCTCTTTCAACCATTGGCGTGCATTTGCTTCTCCCTGTCCCATACGCTCATTATTATAAGAATAAAAACTTCCAGCTTTTTCAATCAAATCGTACTTTACACCCATATCAAGAATTTCACTAATACGAGAAATACCCTCGCCATACATGATTTTAAAATCAACTGTACGGAAAGGTGGTGCAACCTTATTCTTTACGACTTTTACTCTGGTTTCATTTCCTATAATATTATCCTTGTCTTTAATCTGCCCTGTGCGGCGAATATCAAGACGTACAGAAGCATAGAACTTCAACGCATTACCACCAGAAGTCGTTTCAGGATTTCCAAACATAACACCTATTTTCATACGAATCTGATTAATAAATATCAACAAAGTATTACTACGTGATACAGAACCTGCTAACTTTTTTAAACTTTGAGACATCAAACGAGCGGTTGTTCCAACAAACGAATCGCCAATATTTCCCTCTAACTCTGCCTTTGGCACTAACGCAGCAACCGAATCGATTACAACGACATCAACAGCGCCAGACTTAATCAAAGTATCCGCAATTTCCAAAGCTTGTTCACCAGAATCTGGCTGTGAAATTATTAAATTGGCAACATCAACACCAAGTTTCTTTGCATAACTAGGATCCAACGCATTTTCCGCATCAATATAAGCACATGTGCCACCTTTCTTTTGAGCTTCTGCAACCGCATGTAAGGCCAACGTTGTCTTGCCAGAACTTTCTGGACCATAAATTTCGACTATACGCCCACGTGGATAACCACCAATACCCAGCGCAATATCCAAACCAAGCGACCCAGATGAAATCGCCTCTATATTTTGCTGAGACCCGTCACCCATTTTCATAATGGCTTCTTTACCGAACTGCTTTTGAATCTGCGCCAATGCTGATTCCAACGCAGGATTTTTTGCTTGAGTATTCGTTTCTTTCACTGCTTCTTTTTTTGCCATAAAATTCCCCTTTTCTTATCAAGGAAATAATACAAATTATTTATACTACACGCAACGAAAATAAAAGTACCACAAATTTACTTTTTGGCAAAAACAAGCAAAGCAGAAAAACCACCGATAACGGCCGTTACAATCCATACAGCAGAAGTTCCACCAAATAAAGTTATACACGCCGCCCCCAATATCGGTGCAATTATATTGGGTAAGTTAACACTTGTTCTAAATACTCCATAATATTTTGTCTGTTCTACTTTTTTAGTGTTATCAAAGAACAACAAATCATGAACAGATTCCATTAACGCACCAGACACCTGCCACATTACAAATATAGCCAACAACGGATACCCCGTGATAATAGTCGCAAATGCTGAAAATATGGCAAAAGATGAAAAACCTATAAACAACCATTTCTCTTTCCCATATCTGCGTACAAGCTTTGCCATTACTTCAGATAATACCAAGTATGGTATAATACCAAGCGTCAGCACCCAACCTAAAACATCTTTAGAGAAACCGTTTTCAACAACAATAATCGGAACATAAAGATATCTCATTGCCCGCAAAGCATAATAACCAAAATTAACGGCATAAGCACGCGGCATTCCTTTTACTTTAAAGAAAGCAACCGTATTCTTTAACAAATCCAAAAGAGTTTTACGAGGATTAACAGGTTTTACTTTTTTATCTTCTTGAACTATACGGAAAAATTTAAATGCAAACCAGCCAGATAAATATATCAAAGCTGATGCAAAAAATGCTGCCCTATTATCAAACTGATTTGCGATTGCCACCGCTATTAAAGGTGCGAACAATGCCCCTACATTCATCCACAAATGGTATCTAGAATTCAATGGGGCCATTCCTGTTTTCCCAGAGAAATCTGACATAAACAACGGAATTAGAACACCAACCAACGTAGTTGCTATTCCCGTTGTATAATCTAATATAATAAAAGTACTTGGCCGAATAGAAAAGCTCATCATTGCATAGCAAATTGCCAACATTAACAAGACAAAGTAGAATATACGAACCTTAGAAAACATTCTAAACAATTCGTTTGCAAACAACCCTACGAACATGCAAAACGCTGCATATATACCTACGTAAATACCAACGGTTGCCGAATTCATAAAAATTTCCATCAAGACCAGCGAATAAACTGCATTATAAATACCGTCAGCAAACCCGGTAAACAAACCAAGGTTTGCGAACGAGAATCCGCTAATACCATTCTTTACGTAAAGATACTTATCTTTTGCCATATCCTTTACATTCTATCATAAAATTACCAAAATAAAAATCCGCATATTGCGGATTTTTGTTTAAGACAAACAGCATTATTTATTATTAGCTGGTGCTTGCTGCATCTGTTTTTGTCTATCCTCGTAAAGTTTTTCGAAATCAACCGGTTGCATAACAAATGCAGGAAAACCGGATTCCGCAGTCATACGAGTAATTAAAGCGCGAACTGCAGGGAATAATAACGTTGGAACATTTATTAACAATGTACGCTTTTTAACCTCTTCATCCTTTTCTTCTTCCATCTGAACCAAACCAGAATAAGTAGATTCAATTAAGAAAATAGACTTATCCCCATTTTCCAGTTTTGAATGTATCTTTGTGATTAAATCTACCATAAATAAGTTATTTTCGGCACCTTTGATTTGGATATCTATGTTGATTTCCATTTTTGCCTGTCCGTTATCATTTTTAAAGAATAATTCTGGAACATTTGGGCTTTCAAACGAAAAATCTTTTAAAAACTGGGTAATAATATTAAATTTTGCCATTGCGAATACTCCTTTTTTTAGGCACCGTTTTATGGTAATATAGCATTATAAAAGATTTTTACAAGTGGGGGGAAAGATAAAAATGTTGGGTTCTGCAAAGCGGTTATTGTTTCGCTCGTTTAGCTTTTTGTTATGTGTATTTGTATTAACTTCTTGTGATTTGTCTGTACCAACCCACCAGGGTAACAATGCCGTAATACCATCAAACCTAAAGAAAGTATCGTATAACGATTTACCTGGGTGGCGGAACGATGATGTTAGATATGCATTACAAGCTTTTCGTAACTCTTGCCGTGCCAGAATTCAATATACAGGGAAAGTAATCCCCGACCGCGAACTTTTTCAAGAAAAATGTCGCATGCTGCCATCTGCATCTGCAGACGTTGCCACAATACGGGCATGGTTTGAATCAAACTTTCAACCATACCAAGTATTTAACGATGACGGTTCGTCCAAGGGATTATATACGGGGTATTATTCTCCTATAATTCCAGGTTGCCGTACGAAAACAGCCCAATGTAATGAACCGCTTATGGGTGTTCCAACAGATGGCAGAAACTATAAGGGTGTTCCCAAGAAACAGATTGTAGAACAACAAATAGGTAGACCTTTATATTGGGCAAACATAGTTGATGTTCAGAACATACAAATCCAAGGCAGTGGTATGTTGCAGTTAGATGATGGCACAATGGTAAAATTGAATTTTGCCGCTGTAAACGACCTGCCCTTCAAATCGATTGGCGAACAACTTCGTTCAAAAGGCATCAGACCACCGAACGGTTATTCTGCTGATGCGGTATGGCAATATTTAAAACAAAACCCAAGCTTAGCCAAAGAGGTGATTTACAACAATCCGCGTTATGTGTATTTCTATGAATCTGTTCCACCAGATGTTATTGGAAAACTTGGCACACCATTATCAAAGATTCGTTCTATAGCAATGGATGACAGCATATACACTCTTGGTCTGCCAGTATATGTGGATACAAATTTATCTGACGGTCGACGTTTCAGTCGCCTGATGATAGCACAAGATACAGGAAGTGCTATACGTGGTTGGATTCGTGCTGACATATTCTTTGGCAAAGGAGATGAAGCATACAAATTTGCACACGGTCAGCATGCACAGGGAAAAATGTTCATTTTGATGCCAAAAGAATACACGTATGTCAAACCAACAAAATGATTTCAACAAACGTTCAAAGCGTCCTCAGACAATTGCTAGTGCGATGGGCGATTTGATGCGCATGTTTGGCATTCGTGCATCTGATGCAGACTTGGTAAAACGTTGGGATAAAATAATGGGGCCAGAAATATCCAGTATTGCCAGCATTGCATCAATAAAAAAAATGAAAGATGGAAACTTTAATATAACCTTGCGTCCAAACAACCCAGCATTCACATTGCAACTTTCATACATGACAGAAGAAATAAAAGAAAAAATAAACAAATATTTCGGTCGTGACGCAGTTGCAAAAATTAGTTTTAGAAAATAAAAAACGCTGTATATACTAGAAATTAAGCATATACAGCAATTTTTATACAAAATTATTTTATCATTTTTCTTTCCCACCAAATCGCAATTGCAGGAACCAAGAAAAGGATTACACCGGCCAATCCCCACAAAGCCAACGTTCCAACCGCATAGACAAAGAACATAGGTGCGGACACGCCAGTAACCCATACACCAAAATAAATAAGCTGTGGTACAAAGGTTAACATCCATATCAACAAAACCAACAAAGTATTTACGGCGAATGCGCGAAGCAACACTCGTTGTTTAGATAATAACTTTATGTTACGCATTTCTTGAAAATCGTTTTTCATAATTTCCCCCTTTGCTGGTTATTATGATTATATCATAAAAGAAGTTTTCTTAGAAACTGAATTTACTCATATTAGCATGAGCCAATGCAATTGCTATAGCATCACTTTCATCAGATGTTTTTGGTTTTGCCGCCGGCAATAAAATTCTTACCATTTTATAAACTTGTTCTTTATCTGCATGACCAGCGGAAGTTAAGGCTTTTTTTATTTTATTCGGTTCATACTCAAATACAGGAATATCCTTATTTGCAACAGCAACTATTGCAGCCGCCCTAGCATGCCCCAGTATTAAAGTCGTTTTTGGATTTTGATTTACGAATGTAATTTCTATACTGCACACATCGGGGCAAAATTTTTCACAAAGTTCCGTAACACCACGAAAAATTATGCTTAACCGTTCGGGCAACGATAAAGATGTTTTTGGCAAAATCACCCCACTTGCAACATAGTGACGCTCTGCCCCACTAGAATCAATGATGGCCCAACCTGTATGTAAAAGTCCCGGATCAATACCGATTATTCTTGTCATAATATAATTTTATCTTTTTAACTTAATTTCATACGTTCCATCTGAATTTTCCCAGACCTCCCAATTTTTTCTATCACAATATAAATTCATATCTCTTTCCAAGAATTGAATATCATCACGAAAATCACATTCCAATTTAGCTGATGGGACACAAGACAACGTAGCTTTCATTTCTTTACAATATTTATTGATTATATAAGCCTGTAATCTTCCTGCAAAAAACGTATTCGCCATACCCTGCCTATTTAAAGCGGTAAATTTATACGACACGTTATAAATATCATCTCCACCTTCTGTATCTGTATCGGACGATTGCTTGGCCGTGGCGTTTTCAAAAACAGCAAAAGTCATATTTAAACATTGGTCCAACAAAGTTTCACTTTCTTCTAAATTTTTCAACTTTAAAGCGAAGCCGTAACAATTTGTCCCCAATTCATACATAGATATCGATATGCATTTAAGAGCCTCATTATAGTACCCATAAGACATCAACATCTCAACGAAAGAATCTGTTTCTGATTCTGAAAAGATGGAACGCAAAGGTTTCTCTATATCCGACCAAGCTAAATTATAAGAATAATCCACAGAAAAATTATCATCTGCCAGTGCTGGGGCAAACAAACCAAAGGATAAAAACAAACACATCATAAATCTTATCATTTTAACGCCCCCTCGCATTCGTCAGCAATATTCACAATCTTCTTTATTGCATTTATTTGCGTAGCATTAAAGACAGTTGCTGTTAAAGACGCAGCAGTCGTTGCCCCACCTAATATATTTGAAGCCTTATTTAAATTCTTCTCTCTGTCTGCATTGTCTGTCTTTTTGTTCGCCATTCCAGAAGTTATTGTTCCAGAAAGCCCAGTAACCGCACCAATAGCGCTAGAAATTGTAGCCCCATCTGATTTCTTATTAATTACTGATAAATCTGCAAACTCATATTCGCCACAAGCCTTAATAATTCGGTCTGCACGTGCTGAATTTGAAGATTCTAATTCGCCCGCAACATGAGCCTGCAATTTGGCATTTTCTAAGCTTTCAACAGATTTAATACAATTTTGAATTTTTGTAATCAAGTCATCGTCCGCACGATTTTTGCTAGCCATCACAGCACCCGCAATATTAGCCACCGTACTAGTTGCCATTAAACCTGTACGAACATTACCAAGCGTCTCAGATTTTTGCTGCTCTTTTTTTAACTGTTCTTCTAAGGGATTTTTAACTGCATCATCAGATTTTTTCAAACCAGAATCTTTAATAGCAGCAGCCAATTCTGCTTTACTAACTTTTGTCTTATCAAAGCCAGTATTAGTTACGGTCGCATCTTCAACACTTCCCATTTTATATCTATCTAGCAAGTTTTTTATTTCTTCGATGCTTTTATCTGTCTTCGACTTAACAATACCAGAAATAGTAGCCCCTGCTCCAACAGCCGTACCAATACCAGTCACTGCCGTATTTATACCTGCCATTCTTTTTAAATCATCCATACTGCTTGATATACCAGAACAATGAATTCTTGCAGATTCTAAAGCTATATCAAAACTTGCAGGTTCTGCCGCAAATGCATTGAAAACACAAAAGTTAATCAGTAAAAACACTCGACATAATTTCATTAAAAAGCCCCACCTACGTTCTAGGGGATTATATCACATTTATAAGCACAAAAAAAGCGTCACAAAAGTGTGACGCCTTTTTATAATTCTTTACTTTTATGCAGCCGCCGTAAAAACTTTCTGAACGTCATCATTATCGTCCAATGCATCAACAAGCTTTTCTAGCTTTGCATAAGTTTCTTCGTCTAAATCCATCGGCATATTTGGAATCCAAGTAAGTTCAGCACTTTCCGGTTCGCCCAACTTATCCGACAAAACTTTCTGAACTGTCATAAAGTCATCTGGCTTTGTTGTAATAATGAATCCTTCGTCAGACGATTCTAGATTGTCGGCATTTGCCTCCATTATGATTTCCATCATTTCGTCTTCTGTTTTACCAATTGATGCAGGATAGAAAATCTGCCCCACACGTGTAAACATAAACACAACACTTCCCTCTTCCCCCATGTTGCCACCATTTTTGGCGAAGATATTACGAACATCTGGAACCGTACGACGCGGGTTATCGGTCAACGCCTCTACAATAACAGGAACAGCCCCTGGTCCATAACCTTCATAACGCACCGCAACATAGTTTTCTGTATTTGAACCAGACGCTTTATCAATTGCGCGCTTAATATTATCATTCGGCATAGAGTTCTTACGAGCATTCAAGACCGCCAAACGCAACCGAGGGTTGTTATCTGGATTTTTATCGCCCAATTTTGCCGCCATTGTTATTTCACGTGCCAGCTTCGTAAACAAACCGCTACGAGCTGCATCCACAGCACCTTTTTTGTGCTGAATATTATGCCATTTGCTGTGTCCACTCATATTTGACCTTTTACTTTTATTTGATTAAAATTACTACAAAAGGATAACAAATGATTGGGAAATTGCAAGGCATAGTTGATTATATTGGTGATGGGTTTATTATATTAATGGTACACGACGTTGGCTATAAAGTCTTTACCCCTGAATACTTAACCCCAAAATCAACTGTGTCTTTATGGATAGAAACAGTAGTTCGCGAAGATTCAATAAGGTTATTTGGTTTTTCGTCCATAGCTGCCCAAAACCTGTTTATACAACTAAACGGCGTATCTGGTGTTGGTCCCAAGGTAGCCTTGGCCATAATGAGCACGATAAAAACAGACACACTGATGTCCGCAATCGCAACAGGTGACGCCAAGACGATAGCAACCGCGCCGGGGGTTGGAAAAAAAGTTGCTGAAAAAATAATATTAGAATTAAAGAACAAGGTCGGTGGTGCGTCTTTCGACTTTGGTGCGTCAAATTCTGACGGTTCTGCCCTGCCTGATTTGCTGGCTGCACTAGAATCATTGGGTTACAGAAGATTAGATATAATAGATATAGCCCAAAAATTGGTAAAAGAAAATCCAAGCTCGGACGTTGCCAAATTAGTACCAATGGCATTAAAAGAAATCAGTGGGAATAAGTAATGAATAAAATCAAACAATTTTTATATGCAATAGGCATTTTAACAAATGTGCCCCATAAAAAAATAAACAGCATAGACGAATTGCTGCAATTGCCGTTTGAAAGTACCCCGAATCAAAAACGGGTTCATCATGTAGATTTGTCTGAAATAGACTTATCAAAAGAGAAAGATATGTTCACAGGTCCCCTTCCAAAATACTACGTTTCACCCGAAGAAGCGAAAAAATTAAAAATTGTGACAAACTGGACCACAGATGTAATCTGGCCTACTGCAGACAAATTGCCACCTGATTTTAATCCTGTAAAGGAACTAGAAACCGCAAAAACCCCGACGGACACAATTAACTTGCATAAATCCGGTAAAACCGGCAAAGGCATATCAATAGCGATTATTGATCAGCGCTTAAATAGAGAACACCCAGAATATGCCAGCAACATAAAACATTATTCTGTTTTTGGGCCATGGGATAAAAACGGAATTGATTATCATGGCAGTTTGGTTTCTGGTTGTGCTGTCGGCCACACAACAGGGACTGCCCCCGACGCAAATTTATATTACTTTGCCGCGCCAATGATTGTAGACGGTGAACTGGACAGAAAATATATAAACGAAGCAATCAGACAGTTATTAGAAATAAACAAAACATTACCCGAAAATAAGAAGATAAGATTTTTATCATGCAGTTGGGGCGGTACAAAAGACAACGGCGTAGATGAAACTAAAGTACTTTTTGATGAATGCGAAAAAAGCGGAATTATGGTAATTGGAGGAGCATATAAAGCAACATCAGAATATATTCCATACGACAAAAAATATAAAAACAAAACAAACCTTATCGGGATTCCAACAAATGGAAAAACAACACCGTTTTGGCAAGGTGGCTATTATTACACTCGCCAAGGAGGAACATCTTCAACATTTCCGTATATTGCTGGAATTCTTGCTTGTGCAACACAAGGAAATGAACTATTTTTCACACGCAAAAATTGGCCGGATGAGTTAAGAAATATAATAAAGCAAACCGCAACAAATTCACCAGAACATGGTTTAGCAATTAATCCTGACGGGATTGCAGAAACAGTTACACAAATTACGAAAGAAATGGAAAAGCAGATAATAATAAACAAAAGTAAACAAAATGAATAATAACGAAAATATTTTTGCGCTGTCCAGTGGACATGGAAAGTCCGGTGTTGCAGTAATACGTGTATCGGGCGATGATTTATATAAATTATTTTTGCAAATAACCAACCGTAAATCCGCAGACGCACGACATGCATATTTTGCAAACATGCGCGACGACGACGGCGGTATTATAGACCAAATTGTTGCAACCTACTTTGCGGCACCTGCTTCTTTTACCGGAACCGACATGATAGAAATCTATTCACATGGTGCACCGGCGGTAATTGATAAAATATTTGAATATCTATCCGCAACTGGTGCCCGCATGGCGGCACCCGGTGAATTTTCAAGACGTGCCTTTTATAATGGGAAAATGGACTTGGCGGATGTGGACGGCTTGGCCGCCCTGCTGGATGCACAAACAGATGCACAAAGAAAAAGTGCACTTACGTCTATGATGGGCGGAGACAGTCATATATATGATGCATGGCGCAAACAAATGATAGAAATTTCTGCCTATGCGGCAGCAATGCTTGACTATTCAGAAGATGAATTACCAGCAAATATAGAAAAAACTATCCGCGAAAAAACAGAAAAATTATACACGGAAATAGAACTATCATTATCGCGCTATGCGGCGGTTCGTGCTATCCGCAGCGGTTTTAATATCGCATTGGTTGGTGATACAAACGTTGGAAAATCATCCCTGTTCAATGCAATACTTGGGGCAAATCGTGCAATTGTATCCGACATACCTGGCACAACCCGTGACGTTGTATCTGCATCAATGGACATTGGCGGATATTTGGTAAATCTGTCTGATACGGCGGGTCTACGTGAAACAGAAGACACAATAGAAAGAATAGGAATCGAGCGCACACAATCCGAAATAGAAAATGCAAATTTAATATTGCGTGTCGTTGACGGTTCTAAAAAAGTTAAGAATCAAAAATTAGCTGACAATGAAATCTTAGTAATTAATAAATCAGACCTATCCAAAGATAAAAAAATCAAAGATGCAATTTACGTGTCTGCAAAAAGCAGTGACGGAATACCCCATTTAGTACAAATAATTAAGAAAAAAATTTCAGAACTTACAAAAAATTCTGAATCAAGCGTGGCAGTAAATGCACGTACACGTACACTTCTAACTGATGCAGCAAGCGAGTTAAAAAATGCCCTCACTGCCCCCGCTGGAAATTATGACATCTTTTCCGAACACACACGTCGGGCTGCAGATGACATAGGAAAAATACTTGGTGTAATCACCGCCACAGACGTGATGGATGCGACATTTTCACAACTGTGCCTAGGCAAATAAAAACTTTAACAGTGCAAAATATCATTCTGATTATTCTATATTTTTCTTAAAGCTAACAAAATAATTTAAGTAATTATTTTGAATAAAAAGTACCCGCCAAAAAGGCGGGCTATTTTTTATTAACGCTGTTTAGAACTACTCTTTTCTGATTGGATATTTACCATCGATTAAGTTCTGACGAACGACGTGATGTTTTACCTTTTGTGTACTTGTCATTGGCAAATCATCTGTTGTCATAGCAAAGTGAGTTACCCATTTATATGAAGCAACTTTCTTATTCGCCTGCGCAACGGCCGCCGCCAATTTTTCCAGCGTCATTGATGGTTCAACACTGAACACACCATAAGTAACAGTTTTATTTTTCACCTTGTGTTCAAATACGGCAACGTTCTTAACACCTGGTATTTCCATAAACATGGCTTCCAATTCATCTGGATATACATTCTTTCCAGAATCCAAAACGATAACCTGCTTTTTACGTCCTGCAAAATGCAATTCACCGTTTTTATCCATAGACACCATATCACCAGTATTAAAGAATCCGCGTTCATCAAACACTTCTTCGTTTACCGATGGATTATTCAGATATCCACCAAACACCTGATGACCACGCAGCCATAATACACCGACCCCATCTTCGTTTTTATCACGAATTTCGCATTCGTTATTTGTTGTTGGCGCACCAAAAGCAAACGGGAAACGTTTCTTTGTTGGCTTTGATATACAGATTGGACCAACCGTTTCTGTTAATCCATATCCTTGTATAAAGGTCAAACCAAGACGTTCATAAAATGTTTCAACTTCTGGCTTTGTTGCGGCCCCACCTGCAATCAACAAACGTGCACGACCACCAAACACGGCCAAGACAGGTTCTTGCACTTTACGAACCAATGCCCCAAGGCCGATTTTCTTCAATAATTTACCATATTTCAAAACTATAGATACCAGCCACCATTTACGTTGAGCTTTTATATTATCTATAATTTTATTACGGAAAACTTCCCATAATCTTGGAACAGCGGGAATAACATGTGGACGATAAACCCTGAAGTCTTCCAAAATTTCTTTCGGGTTAACAGTTGGCTGTAACAATACCCCCGCCCCATAATGCAGCGTTGCCAACAATTCAACGGCAAAGCCGAAAATATGGTACATAGGTAAAAATCCATACATAACGAATCCAGGTTGAATCCACTCATGCATATCTTCCAAAGAATTAGAACACTCAATCAAATTAAAATGAGTCAAAGGAACAACCTTTGGCGTTCCAGTAGAGCCCGACGTAAATGATAACGTAGCAACATCCAAAGACTCTAATTGAGCAGGTTTTAATTTCGGATCTGCTTTACCATCTTTCTTTGTGATATCATAGAACTTAAAGTTCTTTGTTTTATAAAAGAAAGACTTTTCTGCGCATACGATATGGCAATCCGTAGTAGCAGTCATATTATCATATTCAAATGGCGTCAAGTTAGTATCCAGCAACAGCGCGGTTCCACCAAGATACCAAATTGCGAATAACGTAATTGGGAATTCTGGTATATTATGCGCCAAAACACCAACTATATCACCTTTTTTTACACCTGCCGCATGCAAAGACGTTGCACGGGCTTTTACCAAATCAACAAATCCTGAGAACGTAACGTTTTCGCGGACCAGGAACAAATTATCTGGCCAAGTCGTTGCTGCACGCTCCAGTAATTGATACATATTCATAACAAAAATTCCTTGTTTTTTTTATATTGGACAGGCATTATTATACCCACAAGGAAAAAGATTTCAATTATGAAAATACTTACATTAAACATAAACTCTATACGAGCCCACGCAGAAAGTTTTATAGACATCTTGCGTGCAGGTGAATATGACGTCATTCTGGTTCAAGAATTAAAAGTCGAAACAGCGAACTTTCCATATAACATTTTTGATGAATACGGCTATAATGTTAAAGTTTTCGGGCAAAAAAGTTGGAATGGTGTTGCAGTTTTTTCTAAATATTCAATAGAAGATACAACAATTGGACTACCAAACTATCCGGACATTAACGCAAGATTTATCGAATGTGTTATTGACGGTCGCGTACGTATTATAAATGTATATATGCCAAATGGAGACACCATAGATTCACCCAAATTTCCATATAAATTGGAATGGATGCGTGCATTTACAGCACACATAAACCAATACATAAATTCGCCAGAACAGGTAATTATAGGTGGTGATTTTAATGTAGCTCTTACAGACAAAGATGTGTGGAAGCCGGCAAATTATGTAGGTATTGCTATTGCCGCACCACAGGCGCGTGAAATCATGCAATCATGGCTAGACGCTGGTTGGACCGACGTTTGGCGCACTATGCATCCAAACGATATAGACTATACATGGTATGGATATCGTGGCGGTGACACAATAGGTAAAAAACAAGGACTGCGTCTAGACTATTTCTTGGCAAATCCAACAGCAATGAAGTCAATAAAATCATGTGAAATAGATATGGCACCACGATTGGCTCAAAAGCCAACAGATCACTGTGGTTTAATGATAAAAATAGATTAAATTCCTAATCGTTGCAACGGGCTAAATCATCATACATTTTGTATTTAGCCTCGTGCGTTTGCCGATATTCGTAAGGTGCACGACCGACCAAAAAGATGTCTATTACCTGCTTTACTTTCTCTACGGCCGCTTTCATCATTTGCTCTGTAACGACCGAGTCATAGTTAACAGTCTTCACATCTCTATTTTTTAACTGCAAAAACATCATCACAGGCGTTTGCGATTTTATGGTGGTTTTTATCGGAAAACCACCTTTTTGTAAAATATATGCTTCTAACGGTAATTGAGGCATAGTCCCCTTTTCTAGATTAGATTTAGATGGAACCGCACCAGTTTTAATATCCATTACCCCGCCATCCCATATACGGTCTGCACGTGCCCTGACAGTATGACCATCTATTGTTATTTTACCGTCAATTTCTGGTACAGAACCAACCAAATCTGTCATCAGATTTGCAACAACTGGCGCAATTTCTAAAAACCTTTTATGCCAAAAGTGAAACAATACACTGTCTGCACCAAGCTTTTCTAACGCCCTTGCATCCATTTCTTGAACCAATGTGGTTGGCGAAAAATCACTACTTTTTTCTATAACCTCGTGCACTAAATTACCAAAATCCCTTGCATCTGGCAACGCCCAGTAATCATTTAGAACACGTAACCTTAACAAATGCCGTACATAAAAAGCATATGGATTATGAATCAATAGCTCTAAATCTGTAACATATATATCCCCCCAATCAACAGGTGGACAAGGCGCAGAGTAATCAAGTGGCAATAGTTCAACTTTATCCCTGCCCCGAACAATAGACAGCACAGACTTTTCAAAATCTACATCATATTTTCCACGCCTAACGGCCACCCTAGACAAGAATCTGGACGGCATGGTTTTCACCCCACCAGACGTAGAACTTCGTGTCCAAAAAACATCTTTACCACAAGACAAGTTCATAAAATCTAGCGCCTGCAAAGAAACTTTTCTATCTGGTGACGGTAACCCAATTTTTTCAGCTATATCACGTGGCAACCATGCGTTTTCATATCCCTGGGCAGGAAACATTCCATCATTTAGCGCTGTCAAAATTACCACATCCGCCGTCTGCATTCGTGATTCTATTGTTCCTAACACGATAATTTTAACATCTTCATCTATCTGTGTACGCACCTGAACAGAACTAAGTGCATCTGCTATAAAAGAACGGGCATCAGCTAAAGTTAGTCGCATATTCAGCGTCTTTAAACATTCAGACAATTCTTTCAATGCCTGCCAAATTTGAATAGAATCACTTTCATCCAGCAAAAACTTAGGTTCGAAATCAAGTTCATAATCATCAACAATGCTAACAAGCGTTCTAATTAAATCATAGCCACAAGAACTATAAACATTATCAAAAAAAGACGTATCATAATTTTCTATCCATTCGTCAAATTTATTTAATATAGCCCGCCCTAAAAGCGTCCTTGTGCCAGGTATTGCACCGGAAAAATCTGCCTTTAAACCACGTGCCTTAAATTCTGCCGCTATACGTTGATTTCCGGCCGCATCGGGCGTTATAACCAATACTGTTTTATTTTCTTCAACTGCTTGGGTTGCAATCTCTGCAACAACAACCGCTTCTTCGCTCTCCCTTTCACAATTAATTAAATGGCAATGCGATAAATCTGTAAATTCCTGCGGTATATCTGTATCGTTACCAAAAGCACAGTTGAAAAAGTTTATACAACTTTTGCCAACATCTATCGGAACTAGCTCTTGCATCGACACCCCTATACGATTTAAAAACTTATATTCCGCATTATACGGATTAGTAGCCAGTATAAAGTCTTCATGTCTTCCATCAATATGACCAGATAAAATAATTCTTCCATTCGGCATTTTCGCTATGGCTTCCATCAAATCTGCCGTTGCTGGAACACTTGCCGTTGAACCACAAACGACAACCAGTTTATACTTGTCTAGCGACTTTATCCACGCCCTGATATCAGAATTACGTACCTGAGTTTTAGTTGGTTTGTTATTGGTAACAAGCTTTTGTGCCTCAGACAAAATGTTTAGTAGCTTGGCCTTATGTTGGAAATGTGCTGCATACTTATCATCAACAAGTTCCATCCAATTTATTTCGGTTACATCAACACCTTCGTTTTCAAGATAGTCCTGCATGCGTAACAAATCATGCGCCACAGGTAACGCCGTTACAACATTTCCTATACTTGCATCAGCCACAAGTAATTTAGTAATTAGGGCCAACCTCATAGTATCTGATAGCGCATCAACAGATTCTTCATCTTCTTCTGAATTTTCATCTGACCCCTCGCCCAGCGCAACCAAGCGCGGTAAAAAAATACTATGACCTGCCCTATCAACTAAAAACTTTTCTAAACCTCGTACAGCACGACGACTCGGCAAAAAAATCAACATATCGGACAAAGGCACGCCAGAATCCTGTAATACTTTATACAAAGCATCCATCATCCGCGCTGGATTTGTCGCATAAAAAATGTTTTTATTTGATGCCAATTATAGTCCTTAATGGTTCTAAGCCAGTTTTCTTTTCTGCCGATGTTTCCAAAATTTCGGCGATCATAGCAGGATGATTCTCGTGACTTATTTTTTGCTGTGATTTTTCACGTATACGCTTATCTTTCTTAGTATACACAATTTGGTATGAAATTCCATGTATGTCACAAAAGTCCATTAAATCCAAGTCAGAATCACGTGCGCCTATTCTAGAATCAATCAAGATAAACAATCGACGCAACTGCCTGCGCGTCATCAAATATTCTTCTAATCTTTGCAACCAATTGAGAGCATCTTCCTTAGAAACCCGCGCATATCCGTAGCCTGGCAAATCAACCAACATAACCCTATCGTCAATATTAAATAAATTCAACGTCTGTGTGCGTCCCGGTGTATTTGAAGTCCGCGCAACATTTGCATTTACTACCGCATTTAATAAAGATGACTTCCCAACATTGCTGCGCCCAACAAAAGCATATTCTGGGAATTGAGTATTTGGCAAAGACGGGACTTTATCAAAGCCACCAACGAATTTTATCATTACGCATTTCCTTTATTCAGCATACGCTTATAGGCTTCTTTTTTAGATATCCCTGCCCGTTTGGCTAAATCTGCTGCCGCAGATTTAGTAGACGTTTCAGACGTTATATCATTTATAATTTCAGAAATTTCTTCATCTGACATCTTATGATCTGGTGCCGGCGAAACAACTATCACAATTTCCCCACGTGGTGGCTCTATATGCAGTAAATCTGCTGGATATCCAATAATTGTTTCTTCATGAATTTTTGTTATTTCTCGAACAACCGCGATCTTTCGTTCTGGCATAACACGATTCAAGGCAGCTATGGTTGTCATTATACGATTTGGGCTTTCGTAATAAATTATCGTATGCCTAATTTTATTATCATCACGCAATTTCTTTTCATCAAAGAACCCACAGAAAGTAAACCTGTCTGTTGGAAAGCCCGACAAGACCAGCGCAGAAATTGCTGCAACAGGTCCAGGAACAACGTACACAGGAAGACCTGCTTCACGCGCCGCCCGCACAAGCCTGAATCCAGGATCGCTTACCCCCGGCATCCCAGCATCTGATACAGCCGCAACGGATATTCCTGTCTGTAATTTTTCTATTAAATCTGGAATTACATCACGCTCATTATGCTCATGACAAGAAACACGAGGTGTTTTAATATCGAAACGAGCTGCCAATTTAGCAAAAACCCTTGTGTCTTCTGCGGCAATCAAATCAACATTCTTCAAAACCTCCACCGCTCTTGGTGACATATCGGACAAATTTCCAATTGGCGTTCCGACTATATAAAGCCCTGTTTGCATTGCAATTCCTTTTATAGTAAAATGATACATAATTAAATGGATTTTTCAATGCATATGAATAGATTTTTTGCTTTTTTGGCTTTATTGATGGTTACGGGATGCGTCTCGGAACCCGTTCAGCAAACGAACTGGTTTAGCGAATATGGAACGCTAGAAACAGGTACACCTATACAAATGCAATATGGTTCACCGGACATGCAACCGGGCGACCCATCAGATAATCTTATAGGTGCCCCCGTACACAGGATGGCAGTAATGTTGCCATTGTCTGGCAATGCAGCATCTACTGGTCAATCAATAAGAACTTCTATTGAAGCGGCCGTATTGCAAAACGCCCCTATGAATCTGTCTGTTGCATTTTATGACACATCATCAAATATTACAGACGCAATAAATACTGTATTATCAGATAATCCAGAAGTCATAATAGGCCCAGTATTTTCAAGCGATGTCCGTGCATTACGAAACGCAAAACCAGAAGACCTGCCGGTATTATCATTCACGTCAGACGCCGCATCT
The DNA here is from genome assembly GCA_018714345.1 of Candidatus Enterousia avicola. Lineage (GTDB taxonomy): Bacteria > Pseudomonadota > Alphaproteobacteria > Rs-D84 > Rs-D84 > Enterousia > Enterousia avicola. Next base: position 59,437 of record DVNO01000036.1, read on the forward strand.
ATCGGGGATGGGGTCATGACAATGGCATTAATGCCAACAAATGGCGTTGAAGCAATTGTAAAAGAAATGTCTTTGGATGGAATAAAGGGTTTTATAATCTTGGCACCAGACACATTGTCTGGGAAATTGATGGCTGGCGCCGCGGTTGAAGCGTCCGAAATATATAATGTGCCAACAAAGGGTATATTTTATTATAAAGAAAAAAACTCAGAGTCCATAAAGAACACAACTATTGCAGCATCTATGAATGCGGCACGTACAGCTGCAAATACCCGTGCACGAGAAATATTATCAGATATACTAGTTTCTGAACGATTAACCGCTCTTGAGAAATCGTCTCTGACCTTACAATTGGAACGCATGTCAAAACTTGAAACTATTGGTTCATTGCCATATGATGCAGTTCTATTTTTAGGCAATGGTGATGATGCGGAAAGTTTAGCATCATTTTTACGCTATTATGGTGTAAGTTCCAAAGAGGCAAAATTTTACGGAACAGCACTATGGGAAGGTTCAGATATTGCAAATGATTTCACAATGATTGGTGCAAAATATGCAGCATTACCGGATACTGCACCAGAGTTCGTAAATTTATACGAACGCATATCTAATTCCAAACCAAATCACCTATCAGGTTTTGGTTATGACGCCGCCAACATGGCAATGGGGATGATATATTCACCAAAAACTGATGCAGCGTACTTACTAGATCCAAGTGGTTATGCTGGTGTAGAGGGACTATATCGTTTAAAACCGACCGGTGAAAACGAGCGTGCATTAAATATAGTACAACTGGCTGGGAACGGCACAACTGAAATCGTCAGAGAGGCAAACAAAAATTTCCTGACTCCAATTTATAACATAGAACAGACCAAGGTAAAGCCTGCAAATGCAATGGATTTGGAAACACCTGGTATAAATCCAAACGACTATATAAGCATTCCACAGCGTCTGCAAAGCAAATATAAATCCAAGACCTATGGGGCACACATCACTCGCGCCCCTATCACACAACCTCAACAAGTTGAAAGCATTGTGATTTTACCCGAAGATGATAGTGACCCTGTAATAACATCACCCGACTTTCAACCAATAACGCTTGAATCGGTTGACCGCAGCTATATCGACAGCATAGAGATAGAAGAATGAAAACATTTAACCAACGCTAATAAAAACACCGCTATATGCGGCGTTTTCTTATTCCTGTGGAATATCACTTTTATTGACTACCTCAATACCTGTTTCAAAAGTGTCTATGAACTGCCAATTTCCGCCATCCAGGACAAAATGGAAACATTGGCAATTCTTTATGTTACCAATCTTTGCACCCGCCGCATAACATAATGCACGTGTCACACCACCATGTGAAGATATTGCAACGTCTTTATAACCAGATTGAGATACAATTCTATCCAAACATTCCTTAATACGGTTAAAATTGTCATCTACCCTCTGCTGTACCTCTGGTCTATCGTTATACCAGAAACCAAACGCTGCCTCTATCAGGTTATCATCAGTGATAATTTTAATTCCTGGATGACGTTCCGCAACAATTTCCGCCGTATGAACAGCACGCTTTAACGGGGAAGAATAAATCACATCAAGGTTCTTATCCGACAAATATTCTGCCAATCGTTTTGCCTGCCTAATTCCAGCATCAGTCAAAAAAGATTCTGGATGCGGCACTTCTTTAGCACCAGCAACATTTTCATTCGTTTGTCCATGCCGAAAGAAATAAAAATTCCGTTTCATTATTTATCTAAGCTCATATCTTTTATAAACTCATTCAAACGTTTTAAAACATCACAAGCGTCCTCTTCATAGTCGTACATTATACCGTCATTGCTATAAAATTTCATATCTGAATAATCCCAATATGGACTTACTGAAAAAGCTTCTTCTTGCGTTAAAACGAAACTTCCTTTAGACGGTATATGAATCAACAACTCATTACATTCATCATTTGCACATAATACTTTCTCATTTATTTCGTTTATACATTTTTCTGTGGCATTTGGCATTTTATAATTATGATCAAATGGCACATTTACAGAATGACTTTCATCTACATATTCTTCATTAACTGGATAACAAGAATAGCCTATCGACATTACATCACCAGTCTTTTCTGATATAAAATTTTCATCATCAAAAGATAAATCATATTGTTTTATCACTCTGTTAGATATATCAGCAAAAATGCTTATAGTTGCATCCCGATTAGTACCTGGCAAAATACCTTTATAGGTTATATAAACATCTCCGAAAATCCCAGAAAAACGTTCCTCTGACTTTTTCACAAAATTTATACTTTCTCCATTTACAGTAACAACGGCATAGTCATCAAAAGTTTTAAGATTTAAAAATAAATCTGTTGTTTTATCTATATCTTGTTCCGATAAAGTAGCCTCGCTATTTTTTTCCAATCCTGACGACACAAGACAATGTAATTCTGCATCTGAAGTTTTTTTATCACACGCTGCTAGTAATATGATCGGTAGTAAAAAAAGCAATTTTTTCATATTCGTCTCCTCTTTATTATAAATTTTATTAATTACATCATTGACCTATAACTACAACTTCATCATCGTCACATGATATTGTTACTACTTCTCCAGCTGATATGTATACCGAGTTTTCTGATTCTTTTATATATTCAGAATCTATATGTGTTGCAATATACTCTCGCAAACGATTTGCAATTTCACAAGCATGTTTAACATCATCTGGGTAATAGCGTGCATTCAGCAAATAGAAATGATTCAGTTCAATCCCATTAAACATCTCTTTTATCACGCTATTACTAATATTCATTTCACGCCCTGTCTTTTCATCGAACACCAGAACACCCTTTTCCCCATCAAATAATAATTGTTCTTCTAAATACTCCAAACAATTCTTAACCTCTTTAAGCTGTTCAACAGGAATATCTTTTATCGACACATCAACAGGATATAAAACCGGCTCACAGGTTGTTCCAACCAGATATTCACCATCAGGAACGGTTTCACCATCTGCCATTTTTAAATTATTGTCCGTTGCAGGCCATAATGTAAATCTTAATCCACCTGTTAATCCGCTATGATTCAGAACAAACTTAATTTTACCAGGAATCTCATAAATTCCTTCTTCATTTATAGGCAGCGACACTTCTATCTCATCATCTATTTGGGGGATCTGATTATATAGCCATGTATGATCCGCCAACCACATATTACTTTGTCCCTTTGCCTTTGCCCGTAATTCTTTTGTTAAACGCTTTATGACTAAATCTGCACGAGTGTCATAAACCTTGGCATCAACAATCAACTGGCCCTTAGCTCCGTCTTCACAAACCATTTGCAAATCATACTGAGGGCGGTCACAGGCAGCCAAACCTAATAGGCAAATAAAGAAAAACAAGCGTTTCATAAAATCTCCTTTTCCTGTGATTATATCACAAATGTAATAAAATACATATGCCTTAATTCAACAAGCTAATACATAAAGATATGCTACAATTCCAACAAGTTTTTTTATATGCGCCCCATATATTTCAAATTAAAGAATGGTGAAACAGTAAAAATTCGCCGTATAAACGCAAACGGCTATGGTGACTTTATGCATTTTTTGAAAAAGTTCACGACTGGTTCTGGTGAAAAATGGGCCGATCAATACATAAACTGGAAACTACAGCTCATCAAAAGAATATTCGTTCAATAGGCAATTTGCTAAAAAATGGTTATGAAATGCATGACACGGCATTCATAGATGATCAATGGCATAACGAATACATAATGGAAAAGATTCTAGATAACAGATAATATATTGCAAATTATAATAAAAAAGGCCCGGTAAAATCCGCCAATTTCTGTAAATTAATCCTGTAAAAATAAGTTATAATTTGATAAAATAAGAATGTTATTAAGGAGTTCATTAAAAAATGAAAAAGAAAGATATTGAAATTTTAAAAGACGTTTTAAATGCCTTATTGGATAAAAGTCAAGATGTAAAAATAGAAACACTTTGGCCAGAGTCAGGGTCTAAAAATCCAAGGATCCCACAAAAAAATTATAGCAAAGGGCCAATATCTACAAACCATATGAATGCAGATAGTGTAACCCTTGGTTCTGGAACAACAATTAGACGAATAAGGGAAACACCGACAAAACACCCAAAAGGTTATGAAATTGATACTGGGTGGCATTGGATAGTACGAAGCCCACATGGTGACGCGTTCTTTACCCAAAGCGATAAAGATCTCCTTCAATTATGGGGTGCAGCACTAAACAAGGCCGATAAACTTTGGGGTAAAAGGACCGAAGAAGAAATCACAAATATTTTATATGATAATATAGAAAACCAAGAGTTACGCAATATTCTGAAAGAAGGTCCAACAAAAACGGAGCCTAAAAACAAGTATGAAAAAGCACTTTTAAGCTTAAAAGCACTTGGGGTAACACCAAAAAAATTAGCTGAATATATTGCAAGCAAACAAAACGACTAAGAAAAAAAACACCGCGCAAGGCGGTGTTTCTTATTGTGGTGGGAGTGGGTGGATTGTAATTCCCAACGCAACAAAACTTTGCGTTGGGCCCCTTTCACTACGCACTTCGTGCTTGTTCCGAACCAAACAATCTAACGATTGTATGTCCTAATCCTTGTGCCACATCACACAATAAAAAACACCGCGCAAGGCGGTGTTTCTTATTGTGGTGGGAGTGGGTGGATTCGAACCACCTCAGGCTTAAGCCAACAGATTTACAGTCTGCCCCGGCTCTCCAACTCCGGCGCACGCCCAATCCCTTGGTGCGGGCAGCGGGAAACCGAACGTATAAGAACACAATGAGTTGCGTTATTAGCAACGAATTGATGTTCGCGTCGTAAGGTTACCCAAATCTACGCCACCCTACCTTATCTCTTGGTGCGGGCAGCGGGAATCGAACCCGCATTTCAAGCTTGGAAGGCTTGCATACTAGCCTTTGTACTATGCCCGCAACAAATTCAAAGCCCTGTGATTATATACTATTTTTGGCTAAACGCAAGTATTTAATTTAACCACAGGGCTTCATATATTCTACCTGATACCGTGTATTATATCCTCCATCTCTAATAAGAATTCCATGTCATAACCACGTGCTTTTAAGCGCTGCAACATCAAATGCGCTGCCTCTGCCACACCCAGTCTTTTGCAAATCTCAACAACAGTTATTATTTCCTCTCTTGTCATTTTATCTGTCGGCATTAATGCAACAGCAACACCAAGTTCTCTGATTGCTGCACGCATATACGCGGCCTTGTTAGCACAACATCCATATTCGTATAAAACAGAGTACGTATTTGCATTGTTTAAAAAGTCTTCATATCTATATGCACTTGTATTTATATTTTTCATAACGCGATTTTCTATTGTCTGACATATTTTTTCATCAGAATACAAATATTCTGCTTCCGTCATAGAATCTTCTTCATAGCCATATACTGCCTTTAATCCGTCTGCAATAACCCTTTTACGGGCAGCCATATCAGCAAAGAAAGTAGAGTTTTCTGCACAACCATACTTTGCCAACGCGTCATAAATCTGCGCAGAATGTTCCTGTGACCAATAATCATCCAGCTCATCCGATGCAACACCTTGTAATAATAGCTTTTCAACAACCGCACATGCAGGTTGCATCTCTACAGTATCAACAACGTCTGCTGTTTCAACGGCATCAGAAGATAAGGCTGCCTCTTCTATAACTTGAGATTCTATTACCTGCTCTACCTCACCTGATGGAATAACTTTATTTGCAACATATCCCCAATTTATTAATCCTTTATCATAAGTAAACCATGCTGCAGCACCGATGATTAAAATCACCACAAAAGTCCACAACCATGCGCGTCCCTTATGCCTGCGTTTTTTTGCTGTATCAACAGACTGTCTTGCCTTTATCATATAACCCTCCTATATACCTTAATTTCATTTTATTGGTGGATAGCAATTACCACCATCATCTGGACAACAATTAAAACCTAAATCTGCCATATCGGTATAAACCTCTCCGGCACAGCATCCGTTATCATCTGGTGCACTTCCATCAGGACAAGAAAGTTCATAATTCGCGCTATGTGCACTATTTACTGTATATCCAGCTAAAAAATACCCAAAAATTCCGCCAACCATAAAACATAACAAACATGCACTAATAGTACACCAACTTACCTTTTTATTTTTCATATTGCACCACCACTAGTTATAGGCGGGTAACATTCCCCACCGTCATCTGGACAACATGCGAAGACAAGATTCCCCATATCTTTGAACGTTTCGCCATCACAGCAACCAAAACGGTTTGGCTTGCTGCCATCAGTACACAGTCCTGCCGCAACATTTGCTGCAGCTGTCTCGGCATCAACCTCTTCAACTTGTGATTTATCTATATCCGTACAATCTTTATCATATTGATTTTGTAACGGTTTTATTTCTGAATCATCAGAACCTGCACTTGTCAGCGTATTAATGTCCGCCTGTAATTCACTGCATAAATCCTGTCTTCCTTTTATGTAGGTATCCAAAGCCCCTTGTGCTGTCAAAACCACCGTTTCCGCAACAACTGGTGTTTCCGCCTGTGTTGCTGTTGCACTTGATGTAGATGCACGTACCGAAGTGCTGGTTCTGCGCCCAGACGCTGTCTTAGAACAGTTTGCACGATACTGATCCTGCAACTTTTTAAGTTCATCAGCTTGACCTTCATCCGGAGACGAAACAGCAGATAATTCGTTTATCTTTGATTGTAATGTATTGCAATCAATCCTATCAGACACCGCTGCGGCATTTACAATAAACGGCATCACACCAAAAACAAACGAAAATAATACAGTTTGTATTTTTTTATTCATTTATTACCTGCTCCATTTGCAAGATAAAATCTGTTGCTGGGTCTATTAACTTTTCTATCTTATTCAAGAACTCTTTTGCTTCACGCTGCATATTCAATTTCTTGAACGTATCTATAACTATAACAGTATCATTTTCTGTCATGTATTCTTCTGGTTGCAAAGCAGTAGCTATCTCGATTTCTCGTAACGCTAACGTCTTATACATATCAGCATTTTCTTCGCAACCACGTTCTGCTAATGTGCTGTACGTATCCGCATTACGTAAATGAGCTTCGTAACGAATATCATCTTCTGGTATCAACCTTTCTTTCAACAATTGCTCTATTCGGGAACACGTAGACATAATCTCTGATTTTTCTTCGGCTGCAACAACAGGAGTTCTTTCTATTATTACTAATCTTCCAGCGCATCCACTTGAATAAGCATCTTTTAACTGGTTCAATGTTTCAACCTTCTCTGGCCCGACACCAGTTTTAGTCATATTAACAATTTCATTAGCAATCGCATCACATTGTTCGACAGTCAAAGATATTTTATCCTCAACCCCCTTTTCATTATAGGTCAAGCCAAGTATCAAACCGCATGCAAACAAGCCAGCCAGCGCAATAGCACTCCATATCTTATGAGAAGTACTACAACAATTAACAGGACAATTAGAACTCTGTTTTGTTTTTATTGTTTTAGAATTTGCTTTCATTTACTCCCCCCCCACCTTGTTATATATTATTCCACAATTCCGTCACAAATTGTAATCTTTTTATCTGCCCTAGACGCAAGATTCATATCATGTGTCACAAAAAGCATAGCCATCTTGTTTTTTCTAACAATATTCAACAGCAAATCAAACACAGACGATGCATGACTTGGATCCAAACTACCCGTTGGTTCATCAGCCAATAAAATTTCTGGGTCATTTGCCAAAGCTCTTGCAACAGCAATTCTTTGCTGTTCCCCACCAGACATTTCACCTGGAAGATGAGAAGCCCTATGCGCAACATTTGCTGACCGTAATAATTTCATAGCTTTGACAGATGCTGTTCTTTCATCAACACCATTAGCCAACATTGGTAACACAACATTTTCTAGTGCTGTAAAGTCAGATAATAAATTGTGTCTTTGATATACAAAACCTATTTTGCGACGCCGCATCATGGTACGCATTTCGTCATCCATTTTATGAACAGGCGTTCCTGTAAGAAGAATACTTCCTGATGTAGGCTTATCTAACAACCCAACACATTGCAACAAAGTAGATTTACCGCTACCCGACGGTCCAACCAAAGCAATTATTTCCCCACGATGTAAATCGAAACCACCACCACGCAATATATGCAAAGGTTGCCCACCCTCCATAAAAGTCTTTTTTATATCACGTACAGATAAAACCACATCGCCACGAGAAACTTTTGATAAAGAATCTAATATATTCGCCATTTAATTTTACCTTTATTCATTACGTAATACATCTACTGGGTCAGTACTTGCCGCTTTCCACGCTGGATACAGCGTTGCCAAAAAAGCCAATAAAATTGCCAAACAAGCAATACCTACGACTGTGCTTGGAACCAGTTTTGACGGCAGTTCTGACAAATAATATAATTCCGCAGGGAATAAGTCCCGCCCTGTGGCCCACTGAAAGAATTGTCGAATTGGTTCTATATAAATGGCAATTATTACCCCAAAAACAGTACCAAAAAATGCACCTAAAATTCCTATACTCGTACCAGACAATATAAAAATTTTCATCATAGAACGTCTGGATACACCAAACGTACGCAAAACAGCAATATCCTTGGACTTATCTTTTACAAGCATAACCAAACTGGAAACAATGTTAAATGCGGCAACAATTACTATCAGCATCAAAATCAAAAACATTACATTAGATTCAACCTGCAACGCCCCAACAAAACCACGATTTAAATCGCGCCAGTCACGAACGACAAATCCATCTGGCAGTAATCTTGTCAGCGCATCCCGAACTTCTTCCGTCTCTTCTGGATTCTTTAAAAATAAATCTATATGAGTAACTGCATTAGGTATATTTAGATACTTCTGTGCAGTTTCCAACGGCATAAAGATATAACCTGAATCATATTCATACATACCCATAAAGAACGAAGACATAACTGGATAAGCCATAATTCTTGGCATAGACCCGAAAGGCGTCGGGGTAGTATTATTCGCAGAAACAAGAGAAACCTTGTCCCCCATTGTTACACCCAAGGCTCTTGCCAAAGATGCCCCTGCTACTAACTCGCCATCTTTTATATCTTCAAGTTTTTTTCCATAAATTTTTGTTCCTGTCACCGTTTTTGCGGCCAAATCTTCCATTCGAATTCCACGAACCATCGCACCAGTATTATTGCCATTAGCAGTTGCCATAACCTGCCCTTCTGCAATAGGAACTATACCGACTGCATTTTCTGCAACAACTTTGTTTTGTTTCATCTTATCAATCAAGAAATCATAATCTTGAATGGCGCCATCTTGATAATAAACAACGACATGCCCATTCATACCAACAATTCTTGATAACAAAGTATCATGAAATCCGCCCATAACCGACATAACCACTATTAAAGTCGCGACCCCTAAGGTTATGCCTATTAAAGAAACCCAAGAAATAACAGAACCAAAACCGCGTCTTTTCGCGGCAAGATATCTAAAAGCAATTTTTCTTTCCAATCTAGAAAACATCTAACAACCCTTTACATATCTGCGGTCAAGAAATCACGCAATGCATCCCCAACCAACGGCACATCTTGCCCCGCAGGAGCATCTACTGCATCAACAATGGATATTATTCGTGGCGACATAAACACAACTAATTCTGCAAACGGACTTATCAATGTTTCAGGCGTCGTAACAAAAGAGTGCGTAGGTATACCAATTATTACATAATTATCGCCTATATCTGACGGTATATTAAATGAAGACAATTCACCATTACTTGTACGCAATACTATCTTTGCGTCAATTTTATTTTTACCGCCATAGTCACCATATTTACCCGTAGCCCCGATAACTAAATCTGTTTCCAAACGATCTTCCTTGCTGCATTGCCCGATATCAAATCTGGACTGCCAACCATTTGGTATAACGAACGTACCCTGAGAAATTAAAACCACATTTGATTGTTGATACAAAAATTCCTGCAAAGTCTTTGTATTGATTTCAGGACTTACGACCAACGCTCTACCTACAACGCCCGGAATAGACATCTTAATATTATTAGTACCGAACGCAGGCAATAAATTCATCCATATAATAGGATTATCTGTACGTGGGTAAACTCTATAAACATCTATATCCCACGCAATCATATATTTTTTAGACGCTATATCAGAAATAATTTTTGCAACTTCTCTTTCTGTTTGATAGTTCCCCTCAAAAACCAAAGTCTTATCTTGCCAATCAACCAACAAATTCCGAACATCTGCCCCGTGCATTGCGTCTAATAGAGCCATTATGATACTCTCATTTTTAGGCATTTTTATCATCCACTTAGCCCTATCGCTTAAATGAATTTCGCCAAACTCCGCATCATAAGAATAATATGCACGTCCCATTTTTGATATCAGTTCAACACTATCTGCCAAAGTTCCAGACGAAATAGAACCAGACACCGTTTCCGTTAAATTCGTATCTTCAATAACAGAAATATCTGTTCCATCTAAAAGCTTATTCAAAGCATCTTTAACTTTAAGCTGCTCAAACTCATAATCAGTAACCTTCAAATCTGGCAACTCATCACCCGTTCCCAAACGCACCATTTCTATTGGTTCTTCTGGAACAACAGAAACAATTGTCTGATTATCCCAGTCTACCTGACAACGCTTAGGCAATTCTATAGAAAATCGCTGTGCAGTATCTGTGGTCAACGCCGCCTTTTTAGGAAAAATTGGCACAGAATTTTCGTCTATCACGAAATTTTCCACAACATTGACCGTGTCATACTGCGGAACATCGCTTTGTGTTTGTTGAGTGCAACCTGAAAACAACCCGGCACCTATTAATATTATAAATAAACTATATAATTGTCTGATCATTTTTATTTTGCCCTCTTTTAATACTAAGCTTATCAAATATTCATAATCCGTTCAAATTCTTCTAGCGTCATCTCATAAATAGGTTTCTGAGTTGGGGTCGTTAAGTTTTTTACCCTCTCATACTGCTCGCCAAATCGACGTATTACATTCTTAACATCATCTGGGACAGAGACACTTTTATTTTCTAACAAGCGCCGTCCATACTCATAAACATACTCTAAAACATCCGCCAGATAAAAACGCCCAACGTAATTTTCGATTGCTATTCCGCCTTTCTGCACACAAATTGCAGACGAAACCATAGTCATCTGATTATACAAATTAGCCAGTTTTATAAAATTCTGAACAGTTAACGCCATGCTATGTCCTATATTCTCTTTTTCCCTATTATAAAAACTATTGCCCCCCTAAGGCAATTAAATTATAATAGAAAGCATGAGAATAAAATATATTCTATTGGCCTTGGTATTATCTGCATGTGCATCAGTAAATCGTGGTAGCATAGATGATGCAACTATATTGAATTGGGAAAACGAATCCGTCACGATGGAGCAATTCGTAAGAGATCACAAGGCTTGTTTAGGAATAAACGAACCGTCATACCTACCGCGTTCACGCATTGCGAAGCTGCTGTCCCCAAATCAAAGCAGTCTTATGCCTGATTGGGATGGTTTGTGGGTTACGTTTCAGTCTAATGAGTATAAAGACGTAGGACAACGGGCACTATTATCCGTTCCAAGGAACACGACATCAAAATCGGTTGGTGCTTACAGAAAATGTATGTTTAGACGGGGCTATTTGCTACGTGCTAGTTAATATTTTTTAGCGATTACTTTTCAATACTAGTATTTTGTGATATAATTGGATGCATGAAACGTTCTATCTGGTTTTGGTTATATTTTGTGTTAGCAATAGTATTATCGGTATACTTTGCAACCCGTGTTATTATGGTATTCACAGGTCGCAGCAATCTGGCTTACGTACGAAGTTTGTCGATATCAGCAGACATAGCTAACAAGGATTTAACACCGATAGCAAACGCCGTAATGATATCACCCGGAACTCGTGCATATGGTAAATCGCTTGAAGATATAAATGCCAGAATAATGGCGACGCCTGGTGTAAAAAAAGCCGCGACACGCCGGTTACCGTCTGGAAACATATCTATTCATGTAGAGCTATATGAAGCTGTTGCCCAATGGACGGACGGTACATATTATTACCCATTGTCTGCCGATGGCACGATAGTAAACAAGCCTAGTGAAAACAGAACCCCTAACACAGTTGTATTTCGCGGCAGTGTGCCAAATGACATATCAGCAATAATAGATATTGCCCATAATATGGTTGATAAAATAGATTATATGGAATTTATTGAAGACAGACGTTGGGACATGCACACGACTGGTGGAATAACAGTTATGTTGCCAGAAAAAGACCCTGCTACTGCCGTAACGACATTAATAAATATAGATAAAAACCATAAAATTTTATCTAAGGACATCTCATATATAGACATGCGAGATGACGCAAGGATACTAGTAAAATAAAGATGAACTTATCGGACTCTTCTTTTTTATGCCTTGATATCGGCACCAGTGGTGTCCGTGGTATAGCGCATCGTATACGTTCTGGTCATTTAGTAAAATCAGCAATGCATGAAATGGCCAGTTTTGATACAGTTTTCGCTTTAAAATCTGTTATAGACGAGTTAGAGCATCAAATCGGTGACCACTTTGATAGTGCATACATAACTGGAAATTTTGGTCCAACAGTTTTTAAAATTAGTCCAAAAGTAAAGAATTGGAAAGGCGAACATAAAATAACTCAATCTGATATAAGTTCTATGATAAGTCAGATTACACCACCAGAAAATTATTTCCCATTACACATAATACCTTTACGCTACGAAACACCAAGCATACCAAAATTATACACACCAATTGGTTTTGTAGATACGGGTGTAACCGCTATTTTTGGAACTATATTTTATTCTTCTGAAACGATGAATAATATTCTCTCTATGTTACATGCGGCGCATATTCAGCCATATTCTTTTTATGACCCACAATTTCTTCAAAATTCGGTCCACCACGAAAAGAAGAAAGTAGAACTTTATATTGATTTTGGTGCACAATATACAAGCGTGTCTATATGGTTAGACAACGGTCCCATTTTTCTAAAAAAAATTCCATTTGGTGGTACAGATATAACAAACGATATATGCGACAAGCTAAACATAACATTTGATGAAGCGGAAAGAATAAAGCGCAACGTAGGCAGTTTAATGCCGAAAGAAATGGATAGATTTACGCCTGCTGATACAGCTTACGATTTTTCTAGGGCGGACATAAACAACATAATTGTTCCCAATATATTAGAGATATGTGAAAAGATAAAAGAATCTTGCACAGAACCACTAAAACACACTACACCAAACAAAATAATAATATCTGGTGGCGGTGCAGAAATTGAAGCAATACGCGATTTTATAGAAAATATATTTGCTATTCCTGTTGAAAACAGTCAACACGTTGCATCTGTACAAGCTTTATCAGAATATATCTGGAATCAAGAATTACCACATAGAAAGGCTTACGAGGCCAGAATTAATCGTATAAACGGATTAACTAATCGCATTCTATCTATTTTTAAACCGCGCAATAAGAAAAAGAAAGTTAGATTTATCCCTATATTGCCAAGCACGTTATGCTTTGACATGAAAAAGGCAGAGACATACACAATGTTTCGTGCTGGTGGAATATCAATGATTCACGTAGACATAATGGACGGTCTATATGTTGAAAACATTCGTGGCAGCATAGCAGAATTAAAGTATATTCGAGCCCACACGGGTGCGCACTTGCATGTACATCTAATGACAGAAAGTCCTGATGTATGGGCAGCAGATGCAATAAAAGCAGGTGCGAACACGATAATAGTATCAACAAATACATCTGGTGTTCGTTCTGCAATACGCCTTATACAGGCATCAGGCAGACGTGCCGGTGTTGCATTGAATCCAGATTCTTCTATAGAGATACTAAAACCAGTAATTAAAGAAATAGACGAAATTATGGTTATGACTGTGATGCCTGGGGCGGCGGGACAAGAATTTGAAGATAAATGCTTAAAGAAAATTTCCGCTTTGGCTGCTACAAGAAAAAAGTACGGGCTAAAATATTTAATCTCTGTAGATGGTGGAATAAATGCAGAAACGGCGCAAAAATGTTGGGCTGCAGGTGCAGATTTACTTGTAAGTGGTTCTTATCTGGCCAAAAGTACGGACTTCCCATTGGCAGTACAAAGCCTATTAAGGCAAAGAAATTAAAAAGGCCGTTTTCACGGCCCTTTTTATACGATGTTTTATAGATAAGAGTCCATTGGGATGTGGGTTCTGGGTCTTAGAATATTAACCTTATCGTACACCGTAATGTAGAAATACTTCCACATAAGAGTATTTTGTCGATGCACAACACTTTATTCAACAGGTAGATTTTCCTGTCTATTTTATAGAAATAGTCCGTGAATCTCCTTCACCTGTAATATATACATGTATCGTGTCTTCTGGTAGAATTCGTTTGGCTATATCTGGCCACTCAATCAAAGTAATATCTTTTTGGATAACGTACGGCAAACCAATTTCAGTAAGCTCAGATTCATCTTCTATTCTATACAAATCAAAATGAGATATACCATCATAATTTTGCACGATTGTAAACGTTGGACTGGGAACAACTGTATCTTCACCCTTTAAAGTTTTGATGATAGTACGCGCAATTTCTGACTTACCCATGCCTAAATCCCCATGCAAAGCAACTACACACGGGGCTTTTAAAGTTTTTGCGAAATCTCGCGCCCATGCGCGGGTTTCTTGTATGCCATTTAGATTATAAACTTTTTCCATTTTATTTACTCCAACAACAACAAATCATCTTCCATCTTATGAATAGCATCACGCAACTCAGCCGCACGTTCAAATTCTAGGTTTTCAGCAGCATCACGCATCTGCTTTGTTAACTTTTTAATTTCCTTGCGCAATGTATCAGCATCCATTACGCCATCAGACGTATAAACAAATCTACGCTTTTTATCAGTTTTTTCTTGCTTGTCACCAACTTCACTAAATACTGCCTTTGTAACAGTTTTTGGTGTAATATTGTGCTCTTTATTATAAGCCATCTGTTTTTCACGACGACGTGCAGTTTCACCCAGCGCAGCCCGCATAGAGTCCGTCATATTATCTGCATACAATATAACCCGACCATTTGCGTTACGCGCCGCACGACCGATTGTCTGAATCAAAGAACGTGTCGAACGCAAGAAACCTTCTTTATCTGCATCCATAATTGCAACTAATTCACACTCAGGAACATCCAAGCCCTCACGCAATAAGTTTATACCAACCAGCACGTCAAACTTACCAAGTCGCAAATCACGCAGCAACTCTATACGCTCAAGCGTTTCTATATCACTATGAAGGTACTTTGCACGAACACCATTTTCAACAAAATAGTCTGTCAACTGCTCTGCCATTTTTTTAGTAAGCGTTGTGACCAATACTCTGCCCCTGACCTTTTTTACCTCATCCAGCAAATCATCAACTTGATGAGCAGTCGGTCGAACCTCGCATTCTGGATCCAATAACCCAGTTGGTCTAATAACCTGTTCTGAAACGATTCCCCCTGATTGATTTAACTCCCATTCAGCAGGCGTTGCTGACACGAATATAGTCTGTGGACGAAGCTTATCCCATTCTTCAAATGTCAAAGGTCTGTTATCAATACACGCAGGCAAACGAAATCCGTACTGCGACAAAGTCTCTTTACGCGCCCTATCCCCACGAGACATAGCACCTATTTGAGGAACCGTTACATGACTTTCATCAATGAACAAAATCGCATCTTTTGGCAAGTATTCAAATAATGTCGGTGGTGGCTGCCCTGGTGCACGCCCCGATAAGTATCTAGAATAATTTTCAATTCCACGGCAAGTTCCCGTAGATTCCATCATTTCTATATCGAAATTAACACGTTCCCGCAAACGCTGCTCTTCTATATATTTCATGTTATCATGAAAATATTCAAGCCTGTCTTTAAGGTCGGATCGAATTTGTCCAATAGCTTGCAAAATAGACGGCATAGGTGTCGCATAGTGCGTATTCGGATAAACTGCTATCCTATCAAGTTTTTGTAACTTGGCCCCTGTAAGCGCATCAAATTCCCAAATTTCTTCTATTTCATCACCCCAGAAAGATAGCTTCCAACCCCTATCTTGTGAGTGTGACGGAAAGATATCTAATGTATCACCACGCACACGGAAATCACCGCGTTCAAACGCCATATCGTTTCTTTTATACTGAATATCCACCAAAGAATGCATCACATCAGCCATGCTAATTTTATCACCAGTATGCAAAACGACTTTCATTCCAGAATATTGTTCTGGCGACCCCATACCATAAATAGCAGACACAGACGACACAACAACAACATCCCGCTCTTCTAACATTGCGCGCGTAGCACTATGCCGCATACGATCTAATTGTTCATTTATAGACGCATCCTTATCAATATACGTATCTGTTGTAGGCAAATATGCCTCTGGCTGATAATAGTCATAATAAGAAACAAAGTATTCTACATGATTATGAGGAAAAAAAGCTTTCATCTCTGTATATAATTGCGCAGCTAAAATCTTATTTGGTGCCATGATCATGGCAGGTCTTCCTAGCTCTGCAATAACATTTGCCATTGTAAACGTCTTACCAGACCCAGTAACCCCAAGCAGAACTTGATTACGGCGTCCGTCTTTTATTCCTGAAACCAACTCAGAAATAGCCTGTGGTTGGTCACCCATAGGCTTATAATCACTTTGAAGATCAAATATTTTTTTATTCACAAGCTATAATATAATTCATTATAATCAAAATACAAGGAAAGAGAGAATGGCATTAAAGCCCAGATATAAACGTAGAATTTTTTGGTCTATAATAACGGCCTTTGGTTTATTAATCATGGCGATAGTACTGATACCGCCAATGATAACATTGAATAATTTAAAACCAAAAATAGAACAAACTATTGCGGAACAAACTGGTGTTAGCGCAGAAATAAAAGGTGATATTAATTTTAGCTTACTTGGTCGGGCGATGATCGTTGCCCACGATGTATCCATAAAGCACGGCTCAATTGGTGCAATGATGTTCAGCGTGCCATTCACAAGCATATTTAATCTAGAAGACGCCAAACTTAACGGCGCTGTAAGCATATATAATGCCAACATACACATAAATAACTTAATACCTCAGAACTTTAACACACTAGTTAAAATTTATAATTCAGACATAACTTTCAGAGATCGAGAAATAAGAATAATTGATGCTGTACTAAATAATGGTCACCTTGTCGGGACCATTCGTACCCAGAAGCACAAATATGACGTAGACTTTGAAAACGACGAATTTTTCATAAGAAACCAAAACGACAAACTAGAAATATCTGGTCGTCTATTTAATAACGGTTCTGTACGTGGAACCATATCAATGGAAACTGATAATATAAACAGATGGTTTGGCTTTGCAGAACCTAAAATAGATAAGACAATAAATCTGACTATGAATTTTGACTGGGATGGTGGCAAAGGTTGGAAATTCCAAGACATAGATATGGGGAAGATAAAAGGCAATATAACTATCATGCCAAACGGGGAAAGAATAGTCCAGCTTAGCGGAACGAACATAAACTATGACTTATCATTTTTAACCAAGCCATCCAGGTTGTACTATCAAACAAAATTTGATTTAGATTTCTATGGTGCATTGACATTTGGGGATAAAGTTTTCAAGCATATAAAAATAGATGCCACAGGAACGAAAGACGCATTGAAGGTAACTAATATAGTAGCAGATGACATTGCCATAACAGGCGGTGAAATAGATGCAGATGGCGCAAAAAATTTGTTAATAACTATGCCATATGAAGGTGTTCCTGCTACATGCACATTCTTCGGCACACCAGACGATTGGAATTGTGTACGTTTTTCTTACGAAGATTACGTCGGTGCTGTGTCTGTATCTCCGGATAAATTTGACATATTGATATATTCTCAAGCCCCCATGCCTGAACGAAATACTTTCATAAAGAAATTATTAAAATTAGCACCACGCGGTAAGATGAATTTTGAGTTTGCAAATATAGCCGGCACATATGAAATAAATGGAGATGAAATAAAACCAACTTATAAATTTGCAAAAGGAAAATCTCTAAGCTGGCTTAACCCAAACGTAAAACAAATTCCTAAATTCATGCAAAATGCAATTGGAGATTTCTCTTGGGAAAATGGTGCAATGCACTTTGTGCCAGATTCTGGTATGTGGGAGTTATATCTAACAGAAAATCACTTCTACATTTCCGGAACAAATGCCAAAGACTGGTTCCCAGATATAGATATGCAGGCATTTAACAACCTATCTTATAGTGTTTCTGGAAATTATAGCGGTGAAAATGTATCTAACTTAGAAATAAAAATTGCTGGGCATACTTTTACGGGCAGCGTTATAGGGAAAAATATAACACTACATACAGATATGTTAGACATAGACTCTTTCATAAGCCAAAACTATTTAGATAACTATGAAGAACTTGGTTATTTAACAGCAGCCCCTATAACCATTCCATTTTTACTACCATTAAATATATCCTTATCTGCTGATGCATTGATTTATAACGGCATAGTTTTTAAAAACTTTGTATATTCGCTAAAACCAGATATACAGACATTTTCTATTACAGATAAAGATCGTGGAAATTTATTAGCAACTTTTAAACGGAGCGGCAACAAATATGATATATTTGCTCAGCTTAATAAATTCGTTATAGATGGCAACTTGCTATCAAATAACATGCCGCTAAACGTACAAAATTCTACCATAACCGCAGAAATAAACATGCAAACATCCGGGCTTATTGCACACGATTTAGAATATAATATGCGCGGTGATTTGGATTTAACTTTTGATGGCGGATATTTAGTTGGTATTGGAATAGACGATTTATTTGCATCAGCAGACACAATAAATACATTCAATGCTGAATACGCATTATCATATGCATTAGAAGGAGGAAAATCTGCTCTAAAATCTATGAGGATAGTTGGTGCATATGACAAAGGTAAGTTCGAGACAACCACACCTATAATCTTACGCCTGCGTCACACAGATGGAACAGGAGAGATGTTTATAGATAATGGTAATATGACAGCATCATTCAATTTGGTTTTACGTGGCACATCGCCTGTACCATCACCGATAGATTTACAAATCTATCCTGATAATTCTAGAAAATATTCTTTATCAGAGATAATGAAGAACTTTGATGTAACATTTATGCGCGATTTTGTAAAAACGCATGATAAATTTTAGAAAGAAATTTATTCTCGGGAGATTTCACGAATAAAATCATCTCGGGTAATAATATTTCCACAATCATCCGCATAGTATCTATATTGTCTTCCGACAGGGGCACTATAAAAACCGCGTGCTCGAAATTCTATTCCCCTGGTATTTTGAACCAGCATTTTATTCTTACCGATTAAATCAGCATGATTGCCAAAGAATACCCCAAACAAAAAATTAATAAATTTATATGACGAGATATTACGTGGTGCATAAAGTGCACTACCACGCTTAATTAATCTAGATAAATTGTATATATCTGGATTAGACTTCAAAACATTTCGTTGATATGTACTTAAACCTAAAACATCTGCTAATTTATCAATATCAGAATTCATTCCCGCCCCGTTTTTTATCATAAGATTATATATACAGAGCGACTTTGTTTTAATAGGTTTGATTTCACAAAAAAACAAGACAACCTAAGTTGTCTCGTTTTTTTACGCTTAATGAAAGCCTATCCTTTCTTACGAACTTGAATATGAACCTCGCGCAATTGCTTTTCAGTAACCTCGCTTGGGCTGCCCATCATCAAGTCCTGACCGCGCTGATTTGTTGGGAAAGCAACGACTTCACGTAAGTTTGGTTCTGCCAGCATAATTTGGACAAGTCTATCCAAACCAAACGCACACCCACCGTGCGGTGGTGCGCCATATTGGAATGCGGTATACATACCACCAAACTTCTGTTTAACAATTTCTTCATCATAACCCGTTATCTCAAAACAACGTAACATAACTTCTGGATTATAATTACGCAGCCCCCCACTGCATATCTCTGCCCCATTTAATACCATATCAAACTGAGCAGCCTTGATAGATAAAGGATCTTTAGTTTTTAGCTCTTCCAATGTCGCCATTGGGAAAGAGAATGGATTATGAGTGAAAGCTAATCCGGTCGGAGATTCTTCATCTTCCTCAAAGAATGGGAACGCTTCAATCCAACACAGACGAAATTCTTTTGGATCAATCAGTCCTAAATCTTCACCCAATTTATTACGCAATTTTCCAGCCGCCTTTGCAGCAGTTTCTTCTTTGTCGCAAATAAAGAATAAAGACGATTTATCACCGGAAATCTCACGTAATTTTGCAATACGTTCTGAATCCAATTTCTTTGCAACAGGTCCTTTTGCCTCGTCCGCAAAAACAATATAACCTAAACCACCCAGCCCCAGTTCTTTAACGGCATAATCACCAAGTTTATCGAACCAAGAACGTGGTTTGTCAGAGCTATTTGGTGCAGGAATAGCACGCACAACAGCCCCCTGCTCTATAGCATTTGCAAAAATACCAAAATCAGACCCACGGAATATTTCCGTAACATCAGAAATGATGATAGGATTTCTTAAATCTGGTTTATCACTACCGTATTTCAACATTGCTTCATCAAACGGAATGTGTGGAATATCCGGGCATATCTTCGCATCTGGAACAAACTCTTTAATGATAGCCGGCATCAACGTATTACCAACTGCTTGAATGTCTGGCAAATCAACAAAAGACATTTCCAGGTCTAATTGATAGAATTCCAATAATCTATCTGCACGCAAATCTTCATCTCGGAAGCAAGGCGCGATTTGGAAGTATCTATCAAATCCAGAAATTTGTAACAACTGCTTAAACTGCTGTGGCGCCTGTGGTAAAGCATAGAACATACCGTGATGAATACGAGATGGTACGATAAAGTCGCGCGCACCTTCTGGGCTAGACGCAGTAAGAATAGGTGTTTGAAATTCCGAAAATCCCATTTCCCACATTCTATCACGAATGAACTTAATCATGCGGTTACGCATCAAGATATTGCGATGTAAAGATTCACGACGCAAATCCAAATAACGATATTTCAAACGCAAATCTTCAGACACAGAATCATCATCACCAAAAACTTGGAACGGCAAAACATCGGCATTTGTTAAAACTTCCCAAGAATCTGCTTTTATTTCTATTTCACCTGTTGGGATTTTATCATTAATAGCATCTTCAGCACGTGCCACAACAGTACCCGTAATCTTAATAACAGATTCTGGGCGAACTTTTTCCAAAGCTTCATCACCACCATCAAATACGCATTGCGTAATACCGTAATTATCACGCAAATCGACGAACAACAAAGCCCCATGATCACGTTTACGATGAACCCAACCTGACAAAGTAACAACTTCGCCAACGTTACTTTTATTAAGCTCACCACAAGTATGCGTTCTATATTTAGATTTTAAAGATAACATAATGGTCCCTTTTTTATGTATTCAGGAGCCAAAAAATTATTCCGGCACCCGAAAAGATTCATTTACAGGGGCGCAATTTTGGTTGCGCGGTGCCACCCTGATTTATAACTTTACCTGGGTTTAGTCTACTCCATGGTTGTCAGTCATATCACTGCAGACGCGCCCTAAAAACTCATGCGGAAGTAACTATAACATTGAAAAAACAATAAATCAAGTTATTGCAATTAGTCGGTTAACGTTCTTTCTCGACCACTATACATAATATTATTTTTAGATATCCAAGCATTTGGATTGTTAAAACGCCCCGTTCCAAAACCATAAAACCTTTTTATATTCGGATAAAATATGTTCTTGGTCTCAATCATAACCAAATTATCTTTTGAATCATGGTTTTCCATTTTTTCTTGAATTTGCTTTTCTTGATTTTTAGTTATTTCAACCGTAGCCAAATTTCTTTTTAAAATATCACAAATAAAAGGTTTTCTTTCCAAGTCCGGGGGCATTTTGTTTGATTTTAGCAGCCACCTCTGGCTTAGCAGTTTGAAGTTCCACCTTTTTTATAGCATCATCAACATGGTTAAAAAAATCTTTGAAATAATCAAAGTCGGCTAAAAACTTTCTTTTTACCTTATCCAAGCTACCAAAATGGTAACCAGAATCAACTGGTATAAAGTCACCAGTTTTTATATCTGAAATTTTATAACCAGAATTAGCAATTTCTTCGTACACCATGATACATGATTATTACATAAAAACCATACTATATAAAGTTTATTATATGCGACTAAAAGCGTTGTTGCATTGAAAAAGAAATTGAAAATTTATCAAACTCACGCTGCCATATATTTGAGTCTCGTCTAATATAATTAAACATTAAAGTCGGAACAAATCCCCAAAGATCAAATTTATTATTAGATAAGGCCAAAGAATACATATGAGTAAAATCTTTTTCTACAATCTTAACATACTCATTGTCTTTAACAGCAAACCTTTCATCATCATACAAAGTCCAATAAACAGCTGGTTCAAAATATACATGAAACCCCCATGGTAATTCCGCACCAATGCCGATAGACGAAACAGGCTGCCAATAGGAATATATTGGGTTTACCGTTTCTTCCCTTTGTAAACCTGCCGAAAAAGAAACATATACATTTGAATTTAAAGAATAAAATAATTTCGAGTTTGCCGAATACGTTTGACCATCCAAATAATTACCATATTCATCATAGGTATTATTCATAAATCTTAAATAAAAACCACCAGATAATTTATTTGTAAAGTCATAGTTAGTATCTAAACGAACCCCAGCAGACCAATTATATTCATTCCAACCATACCAACGTCTTGCCGCAATTCCGGCCAACCACACATCACCCTTTTCCCAGACAAAACGTGGTCCTGTTGATGCAGAAATATACAAGTCGTCATAATCGTGCTTATCATATACATTCGTATAAACATTCGCATCGGATTTCCAGCGCCATTGATCAGATAATTTAAATTCGTAACTTCCGCCAAGAGTAAGGTTTAATCCTACTGCAGATACAGGATCAACTAATTCATTGCACCACAAAGTCCCCATAAATTCTATACACTCAGTTCCGCCAACTGCATTATTCACATTATTATCTGGTGCTGCACCAAAATTAAACCATACGTTCCAATTTTTATTTTGCCTGATTATATACCGATAATAATTCATTAAATTTTTAACTGATGTCGGTAGCTCATCATCAGCCATTGCAAGACGCAAATGATAATCAGCACGTTGCCATTTTTCAGTATGCATATAGCAAACGGCTAATTCAAATCTGATTCTGGCCAAATTTGGAAATACATCTAATATTTCCCGATATATTTCTATGGCATTGTCATAATTTCCTTGCCTTTGGGCAATTTGCCCCAACAAAAACCATCTTTCTATTTCCAATGGCAAAACAGATGTCTGTGGGGTTTTGGTCAGTAATTGTCCGGCATGTTCATAATCACCGCGATCAATTAAATCCCCTGCCAGTTGCATTATCTGGGTCGCGGTCATAGATATTTCAGTTGTTGTGTTGGTTTCTGCCCATAAATTCAGGGGCAGAAACATCAACACAAATACGGATATAATTTTTTTCAATTATTCCGCCTTCTTGCCACCAAATCCAATAAAGACATTTATATTACCGTTATCTTTGTCTTGGCCAATCTGTTGCTGATATTGGAACAGTGCAACAGCTTCCTCTGGTGTTTTATTGTCGCCATAATAAGCGGTATCAAAAAGCACCTGTTCATTTGGCACAGTACCATCAAAGGACGGCTTGTGTTGCAATTGATAGTCTTCATCTATTGTCTTGCCATCTGCATTACAGTTAAAACCATATCCTCCTTCCGGTGTCTTGCTGATATCAACCCTATACCAATTATCAAAATTGGCTGATAATGTTTCACTGCCATTTTCACGATTAAATGCTAAATATGCATTGTTATCTTCAATGGCTAATGCAGGCTTACCAGATTCATTTGGTGCCTCAACCGTTCCCTTGGCAATCCCCTTGAAAAAAATCTCTTCGGTCAAATCTTCATTATTCCGTATATCCGCGGCGGCAATATGTTTTACTTCATACCCACCTACGAATGGAATTTGAAATCCAGATATATCATTTCCATTTACCTTTGTTCCATCAGTCGCAACCAATACACCAAAATCAGAATATCTTAATCCCAATTCTTTGACATTAGCATATGATTCCATTTTGAAACTACCAGAACTATTCGATGCGACCTCATCATCAAATACAAATTCATTTGTCGCTTCTTTACGATCTATACCTTCATTGTAAAATATTTCTGGATTATGCTCCCCAGATCCAGACCCAACATCTGCAAATTTTATTCCAATTACTTCGCCTGTTTTTTCGTCTATGTTCAAGGTCATTTCATCAGCCGGCAGACCCGTTTTCATTGTGGTCAGCATTGTTTTAAATTCGGCATTATTTAATTTGAACTCTGTTGCCTTACCTTTGCCTGGATCATTTAATACTTCGCCGCCTTGATTTATAATTTCAGTTGCATTTCCCCGAATCCAAGCCTTGATATCATCCCATGTTCCGGGTATTTCATCTTTGAATCCTGCGGCAATCAATGCATTTTTGACATCTTTTTCATCCATTGTATCCAAATTATCCAAATCATTCAGCACGGCCAACATATTATCAAAAATCTTTTGGTTGCAATCGTGTTCGGATTTGCAAATATTTTTATCACTGTTTCCATTTTTTCGCGAAGTCCCCGCACGATTTGTTAATGATTGTGTTGAAACTTCGGTTTCAGTATTTTCACCCCGTAATTCAGCAAGATATTCATTATACCCATCTTCGCCAAATTGTTCTTTCAAATATGCAGTTCTGGCCGTTTCATCCAATATACTGGAATCCATAGACAAAATTTTTTTATTACTGTCTACAATATCTGCTGAAACAGATCCTTCGTATTCTGGTCTAACAATTTCACCTGGGGTCGGATTAATAATACCACCAGATGTACCACCGCCTGAACCACCGCCACAGGCCGCCAAAGCTAATAAACTAACAAAAAAAACTGATTTTCTCATATTGCTTCCTTTTGTTTACTAACACACAACTTATGTTAATATCAACAACGATTGAAAGCAACATATTTGCAAAATTTGGGAAATCTCTGGTGCCCTAAGCAAGAATCGGACTTGCGACTCGTCCTTACCAAGGACGTGTTTTACCACTAGACTATTAGGGCATCTATAACGGCAATTATAAGGGCTATACCCGAAAAATCAAGAATAAAGAATCAATAAAATAAAAATCCCGCATATGCGGGATTTGTCCATAAGATAAATATATATCTATCTACTCTATACAGCAATTTACAGCATTTTTTACCCATGTTTTTAAACGCGACATTTTACCGTTCGGAACAATTATTTCTTCTTCTACTTTTTTTTCTGGTATGTTTTTAGATGTTTTGACCCATTTAACATCAGTTCCGCCGTTCAACATCCCCATATTTAATCCCCAAAACATACAATACAAACCATAAGACTTATCAAATAAATCATACGCATCTTTTTTATTCCCAGCAGCTAATGCTTTTGTGCCAACTTCAAACAAGCGCATAGAAGATGCTAACAAATGTTTTGAAATACACCACACTTCACCCTCATAAGACGGAATGATTTTTTGCATCATTTGTTTTCGCTGTTCACGAACATCATTTATCAAATCATAGAATTCTTTTTTTCCAGTTTTTGCACCTGAAAACATTAAGTGCTCTTCTATAGAAATCAAATTCATAATTCCAATAGTTAAATCTTGATCAGAAGATAAATCTTTTGGATTTACTTTTTTGGCATTATCTAGTTTTTCCACAAATTCTTTTACACTTTTT
>DVNO01000003.1 GCA_018714345.1 Candidatus Enterousia avicola
TAAGAATCGTCACTACGCTCACATGGATGCTCCAGGTCACGCTGACTACATCAAGAACATGATTACTGGTGCTACACAAATGGATGGTGCTATCTTGGTTGTTGCTGCAACTGATGGTCCTATGCCACAGACACGTGAACACATTCTGTTGGCTCGTCAGGTAGGTATTCCAAAAATCGTAGTTTATTTGAATAAGTGCGATTTGGCGAACGATCCAGAATTGTTGGAATTGGTTGAAATGGAAATTCGTGAACTGTTGTCTGCAAATGATTTTGACGGTGAAAACGTTCCTATCATTCGTGGTTCTGCAGTTTCTGCTTTGGAAGGTAAAAACGATGGTTTGGGCAAAGAATCTATCGATGCTTTGTTGAAAGCTTGCGATGAATATATCCCATTACCAGAACGTCCAATTGATAAACCTTTCTTGATGCCAATTGAAGACGTGTTCTCTATCACTGGTCGTGGTACTGTTGTTACAGGTCGTATCGAAGCAGGTACAGTTAAAGTCGGTGATGAATGCGAAATCGTTGGTTTGCGTCCAACACAGAAAACAACTGTTACTGGCGTAGAAATGTTCCGCAAATTGTTGGATCAAGGTGAAGCCGGTGATAACGTGGGTTTGTTGTTGCGTGGTACAAAGAAAGAAGATGTAGAACGTGGTCAGATTATCTGCAAACCAGGTTCCATCACACCACACACAGACTTCGAAGCTGAAGTTTATATCTTGACGAAAGAAGAAGGTGGACGTCACACAGCGTTCTTCAGCAACTATCGTCCTCAGTTCTACTTCAGCACAACAGACGTAACAGGTACAATTACCTTGCCTGCAGACAAAGAAATGGTTCTGCCAGGTGATAACGTTCGTATCACAGTGCAATTGATTGCACCTATTGCTATGGACGAAGGTCGTCGCTTTGCTATCCGTGAAGGCGGACGCACAGTTGGCGCGGGCGTTGTATCAAAGATCATTAAATAATGAATGAAATGGGTCGGTGTAACTGAATGAAAAACGTCAGTGATTACCGGCCCTAGTAACGATAAGGAAAACGAGCAAATGGTACCAGCATCTAAAATTCGCATCAAATTGACAGCGTTTGACCACAGGGTCTTGATGGAGTCTGTGGATGAGATAGTCAAAACTGCAAAGCGCACAGGCGCGGATGTAGTTGGACCCGTTCGCTTGCCGACATTGATTAAGAAATTTACTGTAAACCGTTCTCCTCACGTTGATAAGAAATCACGTGAACAGTTCGAAATTCGCAATCATAAAGCGGTTGTTGATATTGTTAATCCAACCCCTCAGACAGTAGATGCATTGATGAAGTTGGATTTGGCGTCCGGTGTAGATGTAAAAATTAAATTGTAATAATTGTTTGTGTTAGTCGGGCGTAGAAATGGTGTGTACAATCGACTAACCTACTAACGAATAGAGGCAAATTAAAATGAAACGTAGCGGTTTAATAACAACTAAAATAGGTATGACACGTCTGTACGATGACGGTGGTGTCGCACATCCTGTGACGGTTTTGTCCGTTGGTGATTGTGCAGTTATAGGAAATCGTACAATTGAAAAGAATGGTTATGTTGCAAACGTATTAGGTATGCGTGAAGCAAAGGCGAAACATGTTGCAAAGCCTCAGGCGGTTGCAGCAGAAAAGGCAGGGGTAAAACCATATCGTAAGGTCGTCGAATTTCGTGTTTCTGACGATTGCGTTATCCCAGTTGGTACGCCGTTGGCTGCGTCTCATTTCGTTGCCGGTCAATTCGTTGATGTTCAGGCAACCAGTAAGGGTAAAGGATTCCAAGGTGCTATGAAACGCCATAATTTTGGTGGTAAGGAAGCAACTCATGGTGTTTTGAAAGCACACCGTTCCATCGGTGGTACAGGTATGCGTGAATGGCCAGGTCGTGTTCTGAAAGGTAAGAAGATGGCAGGACAGATGGGTAACGAAACTGTTACTGTTCAGAACTTGAAGGTATTTGGTGTTGATGACGCAGAAAACTTGATTTTTGTTGAAGGCGCAGTTCCAGGTGCAAACGGAACATTCGTATTGGTAGTTGATGCTGTTAAGAAAGAACAGAAAGACTTGCCAGTTCCAACAAAAATGAAAGTTGCGGAACCAGCGGCAGAAAAAGCAGAATCCGCAGAACAACCAGCAGCAGAAACCGAAACAGAAGCTGTTGCGGAATAATAAAGATAGGCAACAGATAGAGTAAGGTGGAAAAAATGCAAATAGATGTTATAAATTTTGACGGTAAAGCGGTCGGCAAAGTTGATTTAGCGGACCAGATATTTGGCTTAGAACCGCGCGCTGATATTCTTCATCGTGTTGTGACTTGGCAGCGTGCAAAGTCTCGTGCGGGCACTCATGCAGTTAAGACTGTATCTGATGTTGAAGGTAGTGGTAAAAAAGCTTTCAAACAGAAGAAAACAGGTAACGCGCGTCAGGGTGAAAAGTATAATGTTCACATGCGTGGTGGTGGTGTTGTTCATGGACCAGTTGTTCGTGATCACGCGATTGATCTGCCAAAGAAAATTCGTAGTTTGGGCTTGAAGATGGCTTTATCTTCCAAGGCAAAAGACGGTAATTTAATAGTAATTGATTCTGAAAAATTGTCATCTGCAAAGACAGGTGCGTTTGCGAAACAACTGAAGAAGTTGGATTTGAATTCTGCATTGTTTGTTGGTGCAACAGAATTGGATGCTAACTTCAAGAAATCCGCAGCAAACATTCCAAATATTGATGCTTTGCCAACAATTGGTTTGAATGTTTTGGATATATTGAAGCACGATAAACTTGTTTTGACAGCTGACGCGGTCAAGGCGGTAGAGGCGCGCTTGGCATAATAATGCTATGAACGCAAGACGAAAAGGTAAAAAAATGGCAGAAAAGAAAGTTAATGCAGAGAAAAAAATCGTTGCGACCGCCGGTATTTATGATATACTGCGTCGTCCGATAATCTCGGAAAAGGCGGCAAAACTGTCCGAAAGCAATGGTGTTGCGTTTGAAGTTGCACCAAATGCTACAAAGGCGGATGTTGCACGCGCTATTCAGGCGATTTACAATGTAAAACCAGTTAAGGTAAACATTGTTGTTGTCAAAGGGAAAGAAAAATCTTTCCGTGGTCGTGGTACAGGCGTACAACGTACTGTAAAAAAAGCATATGTATCTTTGCCAGCTGATGCAAAATTGGATTTGGCGGCAAACGCATAAGTTAAACATTGTCCTAGCAGAGAACCCAGATACAAGGATGCTAGTGTTAGGATATAAATAAAGGTAAGAAAAAATGGCATTGAAGCATTATAAGCCAACAACAGCGGGAACACGCGGATTGACACAGGTCGACCGTAGTGGTTTACATCGTGGTGCTCCAGAAAAAGCATTGACAGTTGGTTTGAAGTCCAAAGGTGGACGTAATAATTTTGGGCATGTTACAGTTATGCACCAAGGTGGCGGTCACAAACGTAAATATCGTTTGATAGATTTTGCCCGTAAGAAGAAAGGTGTTCCAGCGACAGTTTTGCGTTTGGAATACGATCCGAACCGTACAGCGTTTATCGCATTGGTTGAATATACTGATGGTGCACGTTCTTATATTTTGGCACCGCGTGATTTGAAAGCTGGTGATGTTGTTATTTCCGGTGAACGTGAAGATATTAAACCGGGTAATGCAATGCCTTTGAAAAATATGCCAATCGGTACAATTGTGCATAATGTTGAGTTGAAACCAGGTGCTGGTGGTCAGTTGGCCAGAAGTGCAGGTTGCTATGCACAGTTAATGGGTAAAGACGGTGTCTATGCTCAGATTAAAATGAACAGTGGTGAGTTGCGTAAAGTTCATTCCGATTGTATGGCAACAGTTGGCAGTGTTTCCAACCCTGACCAACGTAATGTCAACTTGGGTAAGGCTGGTCGTGCACGCTGGTTGGGTATTCGCCCATCTGTTCGTGGTATGGCTCAGAACCCTGTTGATCACCCAATGGGTGGTGGTAATGGTCACTCTAAGGGCCACGAACCGGTATCACGTACTGGTATTCCAGCCAAGGGATATCGTACCCGTAGCAATAAACGTACTGCGAAGATGATCATCCGCAGCAGACATTTGGCAAAGAAGAAATAATAAAAAATAACGGAGTAAATGATGTCTCGTTCAGTATGGAAAGGTCCTTATGTTCATCCGTCAATCTTAAAGAAGGTTGCGGTTGCAAATGAAAAAAATGACCATAAACCAATTAAAACTTGGTCTCGTAGTAGCACTATCGTGCCACCTATGGTTGGTTTGACTTTTGAAGTTCACAATGGTAACAAGTTTATCCCTGTTTCAATCGTAGAAGATATGATTGGACATAAGTTGGGTGAATTTGCACCAACACGTACATTTAAAGGTCACGCGGCTAATAAGAAAGCAGCGGCCGCTAAGAAATAATGATTTCCGGCAACTAACTGGAATATAAAGAATAAGGTAACAGTTATGACAACGACAAGATATGGAATTAAAGATAATCAAGTACGTGCTTTCAACAAGATGATTCGTATCAGCCATCAGAAATTGAATTTGGTTTGTGATTTGGTACGTGGTCTGCCAGTTGAACGTGCTATTGATGTCTTGAAGTTTTCTAAAAAGCGTGTAGCTGGTGAAGTTTTGAAAACTTTGTTGTCTGCCATCGCTAATGCAGAACACAATAAGAATCTGCCGGTGGAAAGCTTGTACATCAAAGAAATTTGGTGTGGTAAGGCTTTGACAATGAAGCGTATTTTCCCAGGACCACGTGGTAGTGCACGTCCAATTCTAAAACCATTTTCTAATTTGACGATTGTTTTGGAATCTGGGGTTGCGCCTTCAAAGAAAACTGCAAAGGCAGCAAAAAAAGAAAAAGCAACAAAGGCAAAATAAGTAAACGTGGCAAGTGGTATGGAAGCAGGTTTCCTGAATAAAGGTCTGATGCCGGATCTTCAAGAACACTTGCCATTAAAACAGTAAGGAAAAAATAAAATGGGACAGAAAGTATCACCAATCTCATTGCGTGAGTTCATTAATAAAGTAACAGATTCACGCTGGATCGCGGGTAAAAAAGATTATGCTAATTTATTGGCAGAAGATATAAAAATCCGCAACTTTATTGAAAAGAAATTGAAAAAAGCTGGTTTGGCAAAAGTTGTTATAGAACGCTTTGCAAAGAAAGTTGTGGTTACAATCCACACTTCTCGTCCAGGTATGATTATTGGTAAAAATGGTGCTGATATTGAAGCATTACGCAATGACATTAAGAAATTGGTTAAGAATGACCAAGTTGTTGTAAATATTTATGAAGTTCGTCGTCCGGACTTGAATGCACAATTGGTTGCGCAAAGCATTGCACAACAAATTGAAGGTCGTGTTTCCTTCAAACGCGCAATGAAGAAAGCTGTTCAGAATGCTGTTAAAGCGGGTGCACAGGGTATAAAGGTTATGTGCTCTGGTCGTCTGAATGGTGCAGAAATTGCTCGTAGCGAGCAGATTCGTGAAGGTCGTATTCCTTTGCATACATTGCGTGCTGATATTGACTATGCGTCAATACAGGCAAAAACAACTTATGGTGTTATCGGTGTGAAAGTTTGGATTTACACTGGGGACGTCGTAAATAAAGAAAAGCTGGCATCTGAAATGGCTCGCCCAACTGAATATGCCGGTAGCAGCGAAAGAAAAAGTAAATAATTTTTGTCGGCATCTATATGGTGTCGGGGGAACAAAAATTAAACAAGGAAATTAAAAGGTTGTTATTATGTTAATGCCAAATAAAACAAAATTTCGCAAACAGCACAAAGGCCGCATTCATGGCGTAGCTAAGGGCGGCAGCGAATTGGCGTTCGGTTCTTTTGGTTTGAAAGCTTTGACACCAGAACGTGTCACGGCGCGTCAGATTGAGGCCGCACGTCGTGCAATCACTCGTCATATGAGACGTATGGGTAAACTGTGGATTCGCGTATTCCCAGACGTTCCAGTAACAAAGAAACCTGCCGAAGTCCGTATGGGTAAAGGTAAGGGTGCCGTTGAATACTGGATTTGCCGTGTTAAACCAGGACGCATCTTGTTTGAACTGGATGGTGTAAAACCAGAAGTTGCATATGAAGCGTTTGCTTTGGCGGCTGCAAAATTGCCAGTCAAGACAAAAGTTGTTGAACGTAAGGTTAACTAAGTTTAATTTGCACACCGTTTGAACGGGGCAGGGCTAAAAAGGTTGAAAAAATGACAGAAAAGAAAGTTGAAAAAGAATCTTTGACAGCGGAAGCATTGCAAAGCAAACTGGAAAATCTGAAAAAAGAACAGATGGAACAGCGCTTTCAACATGCAGCGGGTCAGATGCCGAAAACTCACGTTATTCGCAAGACTCGTCGCGAAATTGCACGCGTGAAAACAAAGATGAACGCAGCAAAAAAATAAAAATTGCCGATTTTTGTTGAGATTTCTAAAAAATTAGTTATCATATTGCGAAATCGGGTATAAAAAAAGGGTGGTTTTGCTCGTACAATTTTGACGGGCAGAACAAAATAAACGATAAAAGGGACAAAAGTTATGCCAAGACGTATACTGCAAGGAACAGTAAAAAGTGCAGCAAATGACAAGACCGTCGTTGTAGAAGTTGAACGCCGCTTCCGTCATCCTCTGTACGGTAAGTTCGTGAAGCAGAATAAAAAATACAAGGCACACGATGAAAACAACGAATACAAAGTTGGTGATATCGTTGCTATTGAAGAGCATCGCCCAATTTCCAAGACTAAAGCTTGGGTTGTTAAGGGACGCGTTGGTGTTTCCAAAGACGAAACAGTGGACGTTGCAGAATAAAGTCACAACAGGTTCTTTGAGGCGCAATGCGCAGTCGGGACCTATAACAAAGCAGTGGGGGATTGCCCCGCTTGCAGGGAAAAAGGTGAAGTGTTATGATACAAAATGAAACAGTTATGACAGTTGCCGATAACTCTGGTGCGCGTAAGGCTATGTGCATCAAGGTTTTGGGTGGTTCTCATCGTCGTTATGCGACGGTCGGTGACAAGATTGTTGTCGCTATTAAAGAAGCGATTCCACGTGGTAAAGTTCAGAAAGGTACTGTACAGCGTGCTATTATCGTTCGTACGAAATTCCCAGTGAAACGTCCGGATGGTTCCATCATTCGCTTTGATGATAATGCGGTCGTGTTGATAAACAAAAATAATTTTGAACCAATTGGTACACGTATTTTTGGACCGATTGCGCGTGAAGTTCGTCGCAAATATGATGTTCAGAAAATCGTATCTTTGGCACCAGAAGTTATATAATACTGGAATGCAATAGACAAAGGGTTATAAAATGAAAATCAAAAAAGGCGATGAAGTCGTAGTTATTTCGGGAAAGTATAAGGGCGTCAAAGGCAAAGTTCTGGAAGCGCGTCCTGCAGAATCCCGTGTTGTGGTCGAAGGTGTCAATCGTCATAAATGGCACGTAAAACCTACACAAGAACAACCTGGTCATATCGTTGACCGTGAGGCTCCGATACATGTTTCTAACGTTGCGTTGGTTGATCCCAAAACTAAAAAAGCAACTCGCGTTGGTTACAAGGTAGAAGGGGATAAGAAAGTTCGCATTGCAAAAAAGTCTGGTGCGGAATTATAATAAAAACAGGTTCCCGCTGTTACGGGGACAAAACGTTAAGGAATAAAAAAATGCAAAGCAGATTGCGTGAAATTTATGAAAAGAAAATTGTTCCTGAATTGATAGAAGAGTTCGGGTACAAGAATAAATTCGAAGTTCCAAAACTGACAAAAATCGTTTTGAACATGGGGGTTGGTGAAGCTGTTTCTGATAAAAAGAAACTGGACTCTGCCGCTGCTGATTTAACAGCTATTGCTGCACAAAAGTCGGTAATAACGAAGGCTAAAAAGTCTATTGCTACGTATCGTTTGCGTGAAGGTCAGCCTATTGGGACAAAAGTTACTTTGCGTGGTAAAAGAATGTATGATTTCTTGGATAAATTAATTGTTGTTGCTTTACCACGTGTAAAAGACTTCCGTGGTTTATCTAAGTCTAAGTTTGACGGACGTGGAAATTATGCTTTCGGTATTAAAGAGCACTTGATATTCCCAGAAATTTCCGTTGATAAAATTGACGCAATCCGTGGTATGGATATCGTTATTGCTACAACGGCAAAGACGGACGATGAAGCACGTGCTTTGTTGACGAAAATTGGTTTACCACTGGTCTTGAAATAAAAAAGGTATATAATATGGCTAAGTTAGCGTTAATAAATAAACAAAAAAGACGTGAAAAATTGGTCGCTAAGTACGAAAAAAAGCATGACGCAATCAAGGCTAAAATGTCTGTGACTGCCACACCTGAAGAACGTATGGAAGCGATGAAAAAAATGGCAAAATTACCACGTAATGCGAATCGTACGCGTTTGCATAATCGTTGCTCTGTAACTGGTCGTGCACGTGGATTTTTCCGTTTGTTCGGTTTGTGCCGTCAGCAGGTTCGCACGATGGCGTCCGAAGGTAAATTACCAGGTGTTCGTAAGTCCAGTTGGTAATTTTGTAAAAAATAATAACCCCAGTTGTGGACAATGCTACTGGGATTCAGTAGAGGAAACTCGCTGATTAACAAGGAGTAAAATAGATGTCATTATCACACCCAATCGGAGATATGCTGACACGTATTCGTAACGGTCAGAATGCCGGTAAAGAATTTGTAACTGTTCCAAACAGCAAATTGCGCGCAGCGGTTTTGGCTGTATTAAAGGACGAAGGTTTTATTACTGATTTTCGCAAA
This sequence comes from Candidatus Enterousia avicola, assembly GCA_018714345.1. GTDB lineage: Bacteria > Pseudomonadota > Alphaproteobacteria > Rs-D84 > Rs-D84 > Enterousia > Enterousia avicola. Next base: position 8,782 of record DVNO01000003.1, read on the forward strand.
GAACAAATTGATGAACATCGTTCCAATTTGGTTATTGAATTAAAGTATGTTGGCGGAAATGGTGCAATCCAAGAAATTACTGTTGTTTCAAAACCAGGACGTCGTGTTTATTCTGGTAGCGCAAAAATGCCAAGAGTTTTAAATGGTTTGGGTATTGCGATTGTTTCTACACCAAATGGTGTTATGACCGACCATAAAGCTCGTCTGATGAACGTCGGTGGTGAAGTATTGTGCAAGGTTATTTAATATAGTGAGGTTTAATTATGTCTCGTGCAGGAAAACATCCAGTTAAATTGAAAGACGGCGTTTCAGCAGTAATTGCAGATGGCGTCTTGACGGTCAAGGGACCAAAAGGTGAAATTAAAGTTTCTTTGGATACGAAACATGCTGGTTTGGTAGACGTTGCAGTTGAAGCAGACCAAGTGGTTGTTACACCAAAAGACGCTGAAGATAAAACATCTCGTGCTATGTGGGGTACTATGGCGCGTAATGTTCGTGCAGCTGTTGAAGGTATAACAGATGGTTTCAAAAAAGAAATGTATATGAAGGGTGTTGGTTATAAGGCATCCGTTAACGGTAATAAGCTGGTCTTGGTTGCTGGTTATTCTCATGATGTTGTCATGGATATTCCAGAAGGCTTAACTGTTAAAATGGGTGAAACACCAACTGAATTTACTATTAGCGGAATAGATAAATGCTTAGTCGGTCAGTTCGCAGATAAAGTACACAAAGTTCGTAAGGCTGATCCTTATAAGGGTAAGGGCATTTTCTATAAGGGTGAAAGAATCCGCCGCAAGGAAGGTAAAAAGAAATAATAAATAACTAGGTAATCTCCGCTGTTACGGGGATGGGAAAAAAGGAAACGAAATGTTAAAACATTTGTCTACTGAAGAAAGACGCACGCTGGCAAATCGCGCGGCGTTAAAAAGAAAGAATCCAGGTAAAATTCGCTTGTCGGTTTTTCGTTCTGGTCGTCATATTGAAGTTCAGGCTATTGATGATACAAAAGGCCATACCATTTGTGCCGCTTCATCAAAAGAAAAGGACTTTAAGGGAAAAGGTTGGAATGTTGCTGGGGCAGAGTTAGTCGGAAAGGCTTTTGCTGAACGTGCAGTTAAGGCAAAAATTGCTGACAATTGTTATTTTGACCGCGGTGGCTATCGTTACCATGGTCGTGTAAAAGCTCTGTGCGAAGCAATCCGCGCAGGTGGTGTTAGAATTTAATCAGATTTTTCTGGAATATACGGAGTTTATAAATGGCACGTTTTGATGATAAAAAATTACAGACGGATAATTTGGTAGATAAATTAGTTTCTATCAACCGTGTTTCTAAGACCGTAAAAGGTGGACGTAATATGTCTTTCTCTGCCTTGGTCGTTGTCGGTGATAAAGCTGGACGCGTTGGTTTCGGTAAAGGTAAAGCTTTGGAAGTACAAAGTGCAGTACAGAAAGCTACAAAAGCTGCAAAAGCTAAAATGATAAGAGTTCCTTTGAAAGAAGGACGTACTTTACACCACGATGCTTCTGCTAAATATGGTGCAAGTAAGCTGGTCGTTCGCAGTGCAGTTCCTGGTACTGGAATAATTGCTGGTGGTGCTTTGCGTGCGGTATTTGATTGCTTAGGCGTTCAGGACGTCGTAGTTAAGTCCCAGGGTTCTAATAATCCTAATAATATGATTAGAGCTGTTTTTTCAGCGTTTGCTAAAATGAACTCTCCAAAAACAGTTGCTGCACGTCGTGGTAAGACAGTTGCGGAAATCATAGCTGGACGTGATGGTAAAAAGTTAGAACCAGTTGAAAACGCAGAAGAAAAATAATTTGAACTTACGCTATAAAAAACGGAGATGTTATCATGGCTAAAATAATTGTTAGACAGTATAAAAGTATCGTAGGGCGTCCCGCAGATCAGCGTAAGGTTGTTGCTGCGCTTGGGTTGGGCCGTATTGGTAAAACAAAAGAATTGGAAGATACTCCATCTGTTCGCGGTATGGTGGCAAAAGTTTCCCATATTGTAGAAATTGTGGAAAAATAAAATTATTTAAACCGAGTACGTCTTTTTTAGATGTGCGCATAGAACCTGATGGGTTCGTAGGAAAAAGGAAAATAAAATGAAATTAAATGCTTTGATGGATAATTTCGGTGCACGCGCAAATGTGAAACGTGTTGGTCGTGGTATCGGAAGTGGTATGGGTAAAACTTCTGGACGTGGTAATAAGGGACAGAAGTCTCGTAGTGGTTCTCGTAAGCAGGCGACCTTCCAAGGTGGTCAGATGCCTATCTTGCGTCGTTTCCCAAAGTTCGGTTTTAACAATCCTTTTGCAAAAGAATATGTTACTATCAACTTGGGTGATATAGAAAAATTTATCGCATCTGGTAAAATTAATGCGAAAGAACCTGTCACAATAGACTCTTTGTTTAGCGCTAAAATAGTAAATCGTAAGAAAGACGGTTTGAAAGTTTTGGCAAAGGGTGAAATAAAGACGGCTGTAAACATTGTTGCTGATAAGTGGTCTAAAGCTGCAGAAGAAGCAATTGTTAAAGCTGGTGGTTCTATTAAGAACAAATAATTTGAATAAGGTTTGCATCTGTTTGTTAGATGCAAACCTATAAATATAAAGTTCGTGCGTATGAAGTTTTTGAGAGAATTTTTTGGGAATATGTCCGATCTGCAAAAGCGTATATTATTTACGTTAGGTGCATTGGTTGTGTATCGTATCGGGTCATTTATTCCATTACCGGGGGTAAATGCGTCGGCTGTTTTACACCTTTTCTCTGGTGAAGGCAGTGGTATGATGGGAATGTTTGATATGTTCGCTGGTGGTTCGTTGTCTCGTATGTCTGTGCTGGCGTTGAATATTTTCCCTTATATATCTGCTTCCATCGTTTTACAGTTGTTAACAGCAACAAGCAAGTCTTTGAATGAATTGCGCAAAGAGGGCGAATCTGGACGTATTAAAATTAACCAATATACCAGATATTTAGCTGTGTTCCTTGCAGTTGTTCAAGGTTGGGCGGTTGTCCGTGGTTTGGAGTCTATGGCACCAGTAAATGGTGTAGCGGCGGTTGTAAACCCAGGGCTTGCTTTCGAATTGTCTGCTATAATTGCGTTGGTTGGTGGTACCGTCTTCGTTATGTGGTTGGCAGAACAGATTACTGCACGTGGTATAGGGCAGGGTGCTTCTTTGCTGATTTTCGCAGGTATTATCGCCGGGGTTCCTAGTGGGGTTGCTCAATTATTCTCGTTAGGATCTGTCGGACAGATTTCACCAGCAATGTTGGCACTTATCGTAGCTTTCGTTGTAGGTATAATTGCGTTGATAGCTTTCTTTGAACAGGCGCAGCGCAGAATTCAGATTTTGTATCCTCGTCAAGTGATGGCGAATGGTGTGATGAATACTAATGCATCTTACTTGCCAATTAAGGTCAATATGTCTGGTGTTATGGGACCTGTTTTCGCAGCAAGTATAATGATGTTGCCTGCGTTCGTTCAGCGCTTTGTACAAAGTGAAAATCCTATTGTGCAATCCGTTATGGGCTTCTTTACATATGGAACATGGTCTTACATCATCACTTATACAATATTGATTGCTTTCTTCGCATATTTCCAGACAGCAGTTATATTTAATTCTGAAGAAACTTCTAATAATTTAAAAAATGCAGGTGGTTATATCCCCGGTGTTCGTCCAGGCGAGCAGACTATGCATTATTTAGATTCAGTTGTTTCTAGAACTACAGCGATAGGCGTTTTGTACCTGGTCGTTGTGTGCGTAGTTCCTATCATCTTAAATTCTCATATGGGAATGCCTTTGACAATTGGTGGAACAAGTGTTCTTATCGTTGCCGGGGTGGTGTTGGATACTATGAATCAAGTACAGTCTTACTTGGTTGCAAAGCAATATAGAAGTGTTATAAAAAAAGCACAGAAAAAGGGGCGTTTCCGTTAAGGTTATATCCTTGATGTGAAGCAAAACAAAATTTGACTTTTGCTGTATTTTGTATAAAATTATGCAGCAAAATAAAAATACGTTTCTGACTTATGATGTTATAATCAGGGGCGTTCATATCGGTTCGTAGTTTTTTACGTACCGCAGTTAAATAAAAAGGAAAATGAAAAATGGCACGTATAGCAGGTGTTAACATTCCGACAGAAAAGCGTATAGAAATCGCGCTGCAGTACATTCATGGCATTGGACCAGCTAAAGCGGCTCAGGTTTGCAAAGCTTTGAAATTGAAAGACGGTTTGCGCGCAAAAGACTTGACTGACGAGGATGTTGTTAAAATTTCAAATTATATTGAACAAAATATAAAAGTAGAAGGTGACGTTCGTCGTGAAGTCGCAATGAATATCAAACGTTTGCAAGATTTGAAGACGTATCGTGGTATTCGTCATCGTAACCGTTTGCCGGTTCGTGGTCAGCGTACTCAGACAAATGCTCGTACTCGTAAGGGTAAGCGCGTTGTTGTTGCTGGTTCCGCGGTTAAGGGTAAATAATTAAATCAGGTAGAGATTAACACTATAGTTAATTGAAGACATCTAAAAAGGTAAAAATAATGGCAGTTACAAAAGCTAAAAAGAAAGTCGTAAAGAAAGTATCACATGGCATAGCACACGTGGTCGCGACAAATAACAATACTCGTATTACAATCACAGACCAGTCTGGTGCCGTTTTGACATGGGCAACTGCTGGTGCTAATAACTTTAAGGGCGCAAAAAAGTCTACACCTTATGCTGCAACAGTCGTTGCCGATGCAGTTGGTAAGAAAGTTGCTGAAATGGGTATGAAGACAGTCGATGTTTTGATGCGTGGTATTGGACAAGGTCGTGAATCTGCTGTCCGCGGTTTGGCAAATGCCGGTTTGATTGTTCAGTCTATTACTGATACAACTCGTATTCCTCACAACGGCTGCCGTCCAAAAAAAGTTCGTCGTGTTTAATAGCGATATCAAAAAATCTGCCGTTTGGCAGATTTTTTTATTCAGAGTAAAAATGCCCCATTTGGGGCATTTTATTATTTCAAAATTTAATCATGTTTATTTTGCAAATTTATTGCAAGGTTCTACATATCTGCGTGTTGTATATGTGCCAGCAGGTTTATAGGTTACTACTGGTTCATATATCTGATAGTGGTCAATAACCTCTGTATATGTTTTAACACGAACTGGTGCCAACTGTTTCGTAGCTGGTTTATTACAATCACACCCACGTGCCACATTTAACGAAGAAGCATGTCGGCAAGGTGTTGGCTTTACAACAGGCTTTGGTGCAGGGACTATATATGCAGTATCATAATATGTGACTGTATCTATATAAAGTTTCTCATATGTATTGACTGTTTCTGTCTCAACATATCCATCTGCATAGGCGTTTATGCATGTACCAATTGCACAGGCAAATAAGCATAATAAAAATATTTTTTTCATAAAAAATCCTTTTGTTTGTTTATTACAATAGTACAATATTTTTTAGTTGTCAACTTTTTTAAGCAAATGCGATTACGGCTTAGAAAATGTAATAATTGTTTGACTTTTGTGCTTTTGTGTTATAGAATTCGCGGGCGTGTTGGAAGGTATTCTAACACAGCCGCATTGGCGAAAATGATAAACTAAGCCTAATGGAGGATTTTATGATTGAAAAAAACTGGGTTACTTTGATAAAACCCAAAAAACTGAACGTTAAAGTTGATGAACATAATCCAAATCAAGCTACATTGGTTGCAGAGCCTTTGGAAAAAGGTTTTGGTTTAACACTTGGTACAGCACTACGTCGTGTTTTGTTGTCTTCTTTGCAAGGATGTGCACCAATTTATGTAAAAATTGATGGGGTACAGCACGAATTTTCTAGTATTTCTGGTGTTCGTGAAGATGTTACAGATATCATTTTGAATTTAAAGGGCGTTTACTTCAAAGCGTTGACAGAAGGTCAGCATAAGGCTACTTTGAAAGTAAAAGGACCTGCAGTAGTTACCGCTGGTATGATTGAAACGGCTGGTGGTGTCGAAGTCATGAACAAAGATGCGGAAATTTGCACTTTGGATGACGGTGCCAATTTGGATATGGAAATCACATTGTCAACGGGTCGTGGTTATGTCCCTGCATCTGCACATGCGGACGGTTTGCCGTTGGGTGTAATTCCAGTAGATTCAATCTTCTCGCCGATTTTGAATGTTGCAACAGAAGTTTCTGAGACTCGTGTTGGTCAGAGTACTGATTATGATAAATTGGAAATGACTGTAAAAACGAATGGCTCTGTTTCGCCAGAAGATGCAATTGCTTTGGCGGCGCGTATTTTGACAGATCAGTTGGTTGTATTTATTAACTTTGAAGATCCTGCTCAAATTAATGCACCTGCTGAGGAAGAAAAAGCAAAAGATGCATTACCATTTGATCCAAAATTATTAAAGCATGTTGATGAATTAGAATTATCAGTTCGTGCAAACAACTGCTTAAAGAACGACAAGATTAATTGGTTAGGTGAATTGGTTCAAAAGACAGAAGCTGATATGTTGAAAACACCAAACTTTGGCCGCAAGTCTTTGAATGAGATAAAGGTTCAATTGGAAGCGATGGGCTTAAGCTTGGGTATGGAAGTACCAGGTTGGCCACCAGAAAATATCGCTGAATTGGCTAAAAAGTATGAAGATCCATACAAATAATAAGTTCTTTACAAACGCCATGTGGTTGGTATAATCGCATGGCAAATAAGTTTTCCATGCTACTGAAAGAAATTTTAGGGTGTGGCGTCTCAAAGAATCCCCAGTGCGCTGGGGCAGAAACAAAAGGAGTAATCAATGAGACATATGAAAGCAGGTCGTACTTTCAATCGCGACACTAATGCACGCAAAGCTTTGTTTATTGGCTTGGCGAAAAACTTGATTGAAAAAGAACAAATAAAAACAACTTTGCCAAAAGCAAAAGATTTACGCGGTGTCGTTGAGAAATTGATTACCCGTGCAAAAGTTGATACCGTTGCGAATCGTCGTTTGGTTGCAAGCGAATTGGGTAATAATTCTTCTGCGACAGTAAAAAAATTGTTTACTGTTTTGGGACCACGCTATGCAAAGCGTCCGGGCGGTTATACACGCGTATTGAAAGCTGGTTTCCGTTATGGAGATGCTGCGCCTATGGCTATAATTGAGCTGGTTGATCGCGATGTAAATGCGAAAAAGGCTGTTAAACCAGCTGCTGCGGCAGAAGATAAAGCTGTAAAAGGGGCGGAAGCTCCTGCTGAAAAAGTAGCTGATGAAGCTGGTGCGACAAAAGAAAAAAGCACAAAAAAGACTGCTACAAAACGTCGTTCATCCGCTGATAAATAATCGGCTGCGACATAAATGAACAAAAACCGCCGTTTGGCGGTTTTTGTTTTTATTGGATTTATCGAACTTTCTGTATAATAGCAACAATATCAGAGTTTGGTTTTTTGTAATCCTTTTTTATATAGCCTACTTTTGCCCATTTTTTGAATCGATTTGCCGCCTCATAAAATATTTCTTGTTTTATATCCGCATCGCAGCTGCATGTTTGTGCTATTATGTAGCCATTTTTTTGAACGTGGTTGCGTAAAGATGCGATGATATCATTTGCTTGTTGAATATTCATATATTCAAGTATGTTTGACAAGTTTATTACATCGTATTTTTTTGTTAAATGTTTATGCAGATTGCTCAAATCTACCCATATAAAGTTGAATTGAGTTGGCACGTTTGAGCGCATTTTTATGTACTCATCTTCGGTCGGAAGGATATATTTGTAGTCTTTTGGTGGCAACCCATTACTAAATATAGGCATTTCGTCCATTTCTTTCACAAAAAACTTAGAATCTTGTGGAATGTGTTCAAAAATTTTTGAAACGGATGGTATACCAGATATTTTTGTAGAGTCGTACATATCAAACAGCATCTTGATGTACTCTGTTCTTGGCAGTTTTTTTATTGCTGCTGTTTTTATATCCATGGCCGTCTTAGAGCAGAATGATATGTCGAATGTGTCGATATCCTTTGCGCCGTTTAATGCATAAAATATAGGTTGATCACCGCTTCCTGCAACTGTAAGAACGCTATGACCAAATGACTTAGTTAGTCCCGAGACCCAACGTATATCTTCGTTTGTTACAATATATGCGGGAGAGTAATGAGAGAATGTTAGCAAAAAATTGTGTAAAGTGTAGCTGTCGGATATTTTTATATATTCGCTTTTTGCTTTGTTTATATCTAAGCGTTGTGAAAAATTTTTCATACAGTCTGCCTTTTTTACCCTATATAATTTAGTACAAAAAGCAACATTGTCAATAGCGTTTGCTGAGTATTTTATAAAAGTTTAGTATTTTTAATAAAAAATACTTTTAATAATCCTTATAAATGTGTTAAAATTACCACAATAGGAAGGGCTTTATGAAGAAGTTAGCTATTTTTTGTGCATTATTAATCGGATTGGGGTCTAACGCAGAGGCTGCTCAGGCGGTGAATCCAAGGGGACGTACGTCGTCTGGTACTGAAACGACGACAGCATCCGATGCAACGCGGACGTCTACAGCGACGGCTAGGAGTGCAACAACAGCTCGTAGTGCGGTTAGTACGCGTAGCACCACGTCATCTTCTGCTGGGACAGCTGCGCGTGCTGCAACGGCAGGGCGCACCACAGTTAGTCGTACGCCGACAACGGCAACTTCTTCTACAACAAGTGCTGCACGTAGCGCAACAGTGACGGCACGTGCTGGTACGACGCAGAAAGTTTTAAATACCGGAACAACTATCAATGCAGCGAATGAAAATGTAATGGTTAGTGAGGCTTGCCGTCAAAAGTACTACGGCTGCATGGATTCTTTTTGCATGTTAGATAATGATAGTGGAGGTCGTTGTATTTGTAGCGATAAAAATGCTGAATATGATGAAATTTTAGCGCAGATAGAAGAGCTAGATCAACAATCGTATCAGATGGCCACATATGGTGTTGAAAGAATAGAAATGGGTGATGCTGCAGATGTTGCTATTGCAAATGCTAATTCTGTGGCTCAGTCTATAATGGATTCTGCAAAAGAAGAGGAAGATAAGTCTTTGGATTTGACTTCTTGGTTATCTACTGTAGATTTTAGTGATGATAGTATTTTTGGCGATGCCGGTCTTTCTCAAAGCCCAATAGAAGGTAAAGAGGGGGATGCTTTATATAGGGCTTCTCATGAAATCTGTATTCAACAAATGCCAGAGTGTGCAAGTGAATTGTCTATGTTGCAGTTAATGTATGCGCAGCAAATAAGAAGCGATTGTTCGGCGTATGAAAATAGTTTAAAACAACAGAAAAATGCCAGTGCGCAAAAGCTGTATGCAGCAGAACAGGCGTTGCGTGATGCTGCGTTAGAGCAATATCAAACCGCAAACAAATATGATTTGGGGCAGTGCACTGTTGAATTTAAGAACTGTATGATTTCTACTGGTGGGTGTGGCGATGACTTTTCTGGTTGTGCTTCGATTGCCGCGTTTGATTCAACAAGTACGCGTGGTGACAAGAATGCAGATACATATGAAATTCAAGGGAATGTTACAAGTATAGAAATAAAAGCATCAACTTATGATATTTTGTTATCAAAGAAACCATTATGTGAAAATGTAACAAAACAATGTCAATTAGTTGCTGATCAGGTTTGGGATACTTTCTTGAAAGAGGTTGCCCCTCAAGTAAAATCAGCGGAACTAATTGCCGAGGATAATGCCAGACAAAATTGTATTGGTAGTATATCTTCGTGTTTCCAGCAAGCGTGTAAAGATACAATGGATCCAAATGATCCAGATGGTTCTTATGATTTGTGCTTGACCAGACCAGAGACGATGTTGAATTTATGTCAGGTGCCTTTGAATGCTTGCGGTATTTCTACAACATCTGCTGAGGATGCACAGGAGTCTTCTATTTGGGACTTCATTGTTGCTAGGTTAGCTTCCATGAGGGTTGATTCTTGTACATCTCAGTTTAAACAATGTTTGCAATCTGAAGATCGATGCGGGGCGGATTATACACAGTGTATTGGTTTGGATACAGATTCTATAATGCGTATATGTCCGTACGATACTTTGGTTGGTTGTCAACAGGTATATGGTGAAAATGAGCTCCGTGGGGAAGCTGTTTATGATGAGCTTTATAATATTGCGCAGGGTATTTTCTTGAATATAGATAATTCTTTCTTGGAAGAGTGTCAAAATGCTGCCAATGAAGCTATGATTAAAGTTTGTGGTGATACGGAAAATTGTGATAATCTGACCGTTGATGAAAATCTTGGTTCTCGGTCGCTTGATTATAAAATATGTGAATATAAAAACGTTAATAATGGATTAGATATAAATTATTCTGCTTGTAGAACAGATGTATCACAGATCTTAGATAGTGAACTTGGACGCGTTGATGGGGCTACAACAAGTCAATTGGGGCCTGTCACACCTTTAGCTGGAGTTATAGATGGATTGATTTATTGGGAGAGTGTTGAAATTGATGAAGATGGGCGTTTAAATACTGTTGATGATTATCTTGCTAATGTTGCTGGTACGGAGGTGTCTGAATCTCAAAAAGGTAAAATATCTTCGGAATTGTCTGTACTTCAGAGTAATATAGATACTGCAATAAATGCTATAGAATCAGATCCAACAGTTCAATTTTGCATGACAGGGCGTATTGTTGACGGGGTCAATAATAGAAATGTTGTTGATCGTAGTAGCACAACAGGCAGATTCCCTGAGCTTACTAAACAGATGCGTACAATAATTGCTAATTCTGCATTAAAAAGGGCGAAAGATAATTATTATCAAAAGTATGATGAGTTAAGTGAAAAAATGTTGCAGGATTATGCTACAATTGGGGAAAGGATGGCAGAAATTCAAGAAGAAAATGCCTTGGATCTTAAACGTGAATATGCTAGACAAGCGTGTGTAGGTTTGTCAGAAGTTTCTTCTTTACCAAAAAGTAAAACGCCCCCAGCTCATGATACGGGAATGTTTTTAGCTATAACTACTATCGGTTTGGCTTTGGCTTTTAGTGGATACGACAATTCAAATCCTGATGATGTTGTTTACAGAGATGGTGATTTGGGGGATCGACAGCTGGTTGGGTCAAAACAGTTAAATCAATGGAATTATAAAGAGACTATAACTTCAACATTTGAATGGGATTCTCTGATTTGCCACAAATGTACTAAAACACAGAAGTGTACTAAACAAAAATATCCTTTGTTTAGCGGCAGTTATTGTGGAGAGTGGGCGGATCCTGTTGAAACCTGTACAGACACGCAGTTTTAAAAAAACCGCCAAAAGGCGGTTTTTTAATTTATGTCGTCAATTTTTGTTATTACTTTTATACCTTCTTTTTCCCACTCTGGTATTTTTGAATCTATATCAAGAATGTTTTTCTCGCTAAGGTATAAAATAGGTTTTAAACCGCTTTCTTTGGATACTTGTAATAATTTATTTACTGGTGAGTCTTTTTGTTTACCTGCGGCAAACCATGTTTCTTCATCTGCTATCCAAAAATCTGGATCTATATGTGCGGCAATTACATCTTGGTCAGTCAATATTAATCCGTTTTCTGTCCTAAATTTTATTCCCTTTGCATTTAAGTGTTCAGATATGTCTTTTAGCTCGGATTCATTGTCTGTATTATTTTCAATATCAAGTTCTTCTGGTTCTGTGTCGTCAAACGTTACATCAGAAAAAACAGGAGAAAAAGACGGAAAGTCAGTTTCAGGTGTTTCTTCTTTGATATCAAAGTCTGTTGGTAGCGGCAATTCACCAGCTGATTGTAGCTCTGGTTCATTAGAAGAGATAGCTTGTGGTGTGCTTGCTGGTATGTTGGTAATGTCAAAATTTGATTTGGGGGCGGGGCCCAAATGTAACCGCGCTCTAACAAAAGCTTGACGTAATTCTGTAGGTATAATTTTTTGTTGTGTTTCTTTTGCTTTTTCTTCCGTTTTGTCTTGTTCTGGTTCTTTAGATTGTTCTTGGTCCGTTGTTTTTGTCGTTTCTTCTTTTACTGGTTGCATAAATTTTGGAATTGATAATACAAACAACGGTTTTTTTGTTCTTATTATTATCGATGTTGTTGCTATGTATATTGGTAATGCAGACAAAATTAGTATTCCAAAAACAAAGCCAGGAAAACCACGTAAATGTGCATGAGCTAGTAAAACCCAGTTATGTATAACAAACATGTTAAAGTTGAACATAAATTGAAGTATAGCCCACATGAAAAGTATATAGCAGGCACTCCAAATAATTACATATTTGTATTTTGTGAAAAAATTTATTACTGGCTTCATCATTGTTTGATTATAGACAATTGTATATATTTGTCAAGTTTTGAATTAAAATAATGTGTAAAAGGTGTCTAAAAAACGCTTTTTTTTATAATTGTTTTAAGGTATAATTATACAGATAGGTTATAAGGGGGAGTTATCTCATGTATTTTGACTTGAAAAAGCTATTAGGTATATCCATGTTCGGTATCGGGGTTTGTTTGTTTGTAGGAAATTCCTATGCCGTTACGGCTTCCTCTGGACGTAGTGGCTACGGTAATGTCTCTCAGACAAGTAGAGCGGGTGTTACTTCTTCCGCTGCTTCCCAGCGTATGCCGACTATGCCGACTTTACCAAATTTTACTGTCGGAAATGTCTCACCTAGTTTGCCTACGGATACGCCGAATATTCCTGATAATCCTGATGGCCCAGATAATCCTGATGAACCAGATAATCCTGATGAACCTGATCCAGAATGTCCTGATGGTGGTGTAAAAGATTCAGCGTACACAGTTGCTAACTGTATGGATGATGTTTTGATTTGTGTGAATACTGGGGCTTTGCCAAATGGCATAAATGATATGTTTAATGAGGATATGCGCAATTCTATTGTGAACGGTATGAATTTGTGCACAGCTCAGGTGGAAAGGTGTATAGAGCAAGTTCGGAGAAATTGTACGAACGTATACCGCACTTCTGCAGATGTTTGGATCGATTTTAATTCAAGAAAAGTTCAACCGGCCTATTATAATTTTGTCCTTAGAAAGACAGGTTTGACACCTAACCAGGCAGAAAATACATGTTTGCTGTTAGATGTGAACACTTATGGTTCCGCTTTCGCTGCCGTCTCAAATTCTGGTGGTGTTACGTCCGAATATAATAATACTGTTGGTGCGTACAATCGTCAGAACGGGAATGTTTTAATAAAAAATAATCCTCGTGGGGCAGAGTTGAATTATGGAAATCCTGGGGTTGATGGACAGCGCGGTCACTATGCGCGATGGGATGCTGCTACGGCAGAGTGTTGGGTCCGTGTTGCTGCGTATAATAAAGATACGCAAATAAAGAACAGTTGGTTGTTTGGTGCAGCTGGTAATGATCAGCCAGCAGAGGTTTGGAGCTTGGCAGGAGATACTTTTACATGTAATCGTGATTTATTTGGTTTCTCTTTAATGAATCAAACTAACACCGCGGCAGTTGTTGGAATTGGTGGTGGTGCTTTGGTGGGGGCTGGTGTTGGAGCTATTGCTGGTCACGGTGATAGGGCATTCGATTGTAGCAACGATAAACATCGGCAGATGCTGACAGAAGAAATAAGAACGGATGCAAATTTTGGTTCTATTAGTGAGTACCTAGAAGATAAGATATTGCCTAATGTTGATGTTATAACCGAAAATCAGTGTTCAGAGATTGTTGATTTGTATAATCGTTATACACAGGTTAAAGAAGCTTTGAAAAAATGTAATACGGTTGGTTTGGACCAAGATGTTGATATTTACTCAAAGGTAGAGGCAAGATGTAGGGCTTATACTAATATAGAGGATTGTTTTTCGTATGTTGATTTACTGCAACCATGTGTTGGACAGGGATTTACTACGTTAAAGCAGTGTACTGATTTTGTAGCTAAGTTGAATGCTGAAAATGCGCTGAACGAGGCGTTGGCGCAGAGCGGTGGCAATGAATTTTGTTCTTTCCAGCCATTGAATTTAGCTAGAGCTAGAGGAGAGGGTATATATTGCAATTCGGGTGATTCTGGTTGTGTAGATAGCGTCGTAATAGGTGTTGATATCGAGCGCTTGGGGGATGTTTTCAATAGTGAGATAGAAGATTTATTGAAGAACGGTGAAGAGTCTAATATGCTTAAGAGTGTTGCCATCGGTGCCGGGGTTGGTGTTGGTGCAGGTGGTCTGGCAACAGCTATTACTGCATTTGTGGAAAGAAGCAACATAAGCTGTCGTGTAGGTGATGGGTTGGCTCAGGTTGGATATGGAAAGTCATATTCCATTGAAAGTTTGAAAGATTTCTATGTTAAATGGAATCTTAATCTGCCTGATACAATCACTCCGACTGGAACAGCTGTGGATTGTGATTCTTGGAAACGTGCATGCGGAACTATAACTGATTTAAATCAATGTGCAGATGCTCAAATTAATTATAAAGCAGCAGATGCCGCGACCCTGACGCTTGTCCCAGGTGCATGTAAAGTTTCTGGCAGTGCTTGTATAGAAAATTATCCAGTTGCTAAGTCATATGGGGCATGTGAATAAATTTCCAAAAAGGTGTTCGAAAGACAAAAGTCCGTATTGAATTGATACGGGCTTTTTACATGAATCTTGTTAGAACTAGATAGAATTTAGCTTTGCTGAAGTTAGTGTTTGCATTTAGATAATAATGCTATAATTGCATAGCTTGTTATGATTATTACAAATGTGGTGGTTAACATGTGTTAATCTATATATGGAACTAAGAAATCTACAATTTAAAATCTATGTGAGAAAATGGTGTATATAAACCACGTTTGTATATAAAACAATGTGAAACAGTGTATAATGTTTCAGGTGTTGTTTCCAGTTATTGGATATTTGCTTAAGTTTTTTGCTTTAAAATAAATATAATATGTAGATATTAGTATTTTTTTGTGGTTGTAAAGTTTATCAAAGAAAAGTAACTAAATGTAACTAGCACTTTTATTATTGATTAGCTTTACATGCTTCTATTTTAGACGAGTCTTCTCCGTCAAAGAATACATAAAAATCTACACGACGATCCAAAGCTTTGGTACTAGCTGTTGTTCCCTTTGCGCATGCTTCGCCAACAGCTTGTACTGTAATCTTAGCTGTGTTTGGTATATTAGACCACTTCTTTTCAATATAGCTTTTTACAGAATTAGCCCGTGCCTGAGATAATTCCATGTTTGTGCAAATCTTGTCGTTTTTACATAAATTTGATGTAGGAATAATTTGATCCTTGTCGGTATGAGCTACAAGAACAATCTCAAAGTCCGTTTCATCAGCAGTTTTTGTTTTTAATTCTTCTATTACGTTGTCTAATTTTGTTGTTGGATTTTTTATTTCCGTCTTTCCGCTGTCAAACATGGACTCATTATAAAGCGTTACAATTGGTTCGGGAGAGCCCTTTGTAACATTAGTAGGAATTGCTAACGCTTTGGAAAGCAATGTTGTGCCGCTTTCGATATTTAAACCGGTTATTGTAGATTTAATTAACTCTGTTTTCTCTATACATTTTCTATTGGTCGGGTCCCATTGGGGCTTGCTAGCCGGACAAGTGCAAGATAAATTAGACCATGTGCCACCAGAATTCTCGCATCCAAGCTGATCCGCAGATTTTTGGGTGCTAGATTTATTTGTTTCTACGTTTGGTGCATTACGTGTTGCTTCTGATTTTGATTGTTCCTCGACCGGTTCTAATTCTTCCCGTATCGTTTTGCGCTTTGCATCATACTTAGCGATAATTTCATCAGAAAGTTCTTTTGGTTTATCACCAACTTCATTTATTAAAATGTTTCCAACAACACCAACTAATGCCCCAGCGCCCGCTGTTATCGCACCTGTCTTTAACTGCGATGCCGTGTCCGATTTCTGTGCTGCCCACGCAGCTGCATCTTCTCCGTCCTCGTCCGTCAATGCTCGGTATAGGGATGTATATGTACCATTAATACCCGTCCCCTTATTGTCATATAATCCAGATGTTGCTGCATCCAACACTAACTCTGATTCTATACCAGGACTCATACCTAACGCTTCTTTCCTTGCTTTCAAATCCGTCGCTAATGTAACGTACTCGTTGTAAATCGGTAATAGAACGTTTGCTCCAGGAAGAGTTATGTTAGATTCACCACCTTGAATCATACCACTTTGACCATAGTCGCATTTAAACGTTGCTATGTATGCAGTCATGTC
>DVNO01000004.1 GCA_018714345.1 Candidatus Enterousia avicola
TGTTCATAAGTTGTTTGCGATTGCTCTAATTCTGCACGAGAAATGTATCCTGCATCAAACAAAGTTTTATTACGCTCGTATTCACTTTTAGCATAATTACGCTGCGATTCCGAACTTACTAAAGAAGCATATGCTTCATCAACAGATGCCTGTAATACAGAAGGTTCTATCTTTAATAAAATATCACCCTTTTTGACTTTTGAGTTGTAATCTACGTATATCGCTTCGATGGTACCACTAACCTGAGAACCAACGTTAATTGTATTTAGTGGTTGAATCTCACCAGTAGCCGTTACAACTTGACGTAAATCACCCTTAGAAATTGTGGCCGTTGCAAAACCAGTCCCCTGATTACTGCTGCTACCAGTAAAGAAATAAATTGCAATTCCTGCAACAATAGCAAACAAAATAATCCACCATTTGCGGCGCCATAGCCACGACCAAAAGCCTTTCTTCTTTGCGTCTTTATTCATCGGTTTCTCCCCCCATTAAACCTTCTTTAATATCACCAATCGCTAGTGCCAGCGCAGCACGTTTGGTAAACAAGTCATATTTAGCAGCGTTGTTTTGCTTGTGCGCATCAGCCAAATCTGCCAATGCCGTCTGCCAATCTAACATCGTTGCTTTACCTACTTTATACATACCTGCTGTGACCCTTTCTGACTCTTTGGCAGAAGCTAATAACACATCTGTCTGCTTTAAAACCATCTGTGCCGTCTTATAGTTCTGATACGCAGTAAAAACGTCTAACATTGCGTTATCTACAGTTAAACGTTCTTGCTCTTTGGCACGCTCGTAATTAGCCTGCGCAGCACGAACATTATACATGTTTGAAAAACCAGCAAATATAGGCATAGATGCACGGATACCTATGCTGCCACTCCATTCATCTTGGCCCGCGTTAAATACGTCTGACGGTATATTATTCCATGATAAGCTGCCACTGGCAGAAATGCTTGGCAAATTGGACAAGAATGCGCTGTTACGACGATGCCATGCAGCGTCTTTATTTGCCGTTGCACGTAGTAAGTCCGGACGCTTTTCACGCGCTTCTGAAATCAATTCGTCTATATTCTTATTTTCTTCCTCGGTCCCAAAGTCAGATGGCATATCCGCAATTTTTATTTCTTGTTCTGATGGAAAAGATAATTTCGCCAATAGGTTACCCTTCGCGATTTCACGGTTATTTTTTGCCCGCTCTAAATCCAAAATACTGCTAGATAACGTCACATCTGCTTTCAATACATCAGCCTTTGCAACAGCCCCTGCTTTGAACTTAGTATCAGCAGTATCTTTAGCTGTTTGTGACACATCCTTTACTGCTTGAGCCGTCAAAACATCAGCATCGGCATTTAACAAAGCATAATATGCCCCTATTATACTATAAACATAGTTCTGAACGGATTCGCTGTAATCAAAACCAGTCGCCCGCCAAGTGTCTATCAACTGATTAACATCAGACAAACGCTTTCCAAAATCAAAAATTAAATATGACGCGGAAATAGATGCACCGTATGACCAGTCAGACCATTCTTGGTTACGGTATGGTAAACTAGCCGAACCAGAAACGCTGACGCTTGGTAAATACTGACCATAACCAGCATTTTTATTAAAATGTGCCGCCTCTAAGGACAAGTAGGCGGATGCCGTTTCCGGATTACGACATAAACCAAGTTCGATTACTTGCTGTAAAGTAAGCTCGCCTTCTGGAACGCTTTCAAGTGTTCGACAACTATCAGTTGCAGCAAGAACACTAGTGGGCAGCAAGCATAAAATTGCCAATAATTTCTTCATAAATCTCCTGTCTCCCATGACATATATAAATATATTATATAATACAATTTTTCTGTTGAATTACAATTTTTTTTTGCTTAGTATAAGTACACAAAACTTGGCCTGGTGGCAGAGTGGTTATGCAGAGGACTGCAAATCCTTGTATGCCGGTTCGATTCCGACCCAGGCCTCCAAAATTAAACGTCCGCCTGTCGGGCGTTTCGTTTTATTTCTTTTTGTATTTTTACAATAAACGGTGTATTATCGGTGCATGATTGAAACGATTACTCTTTATAATTTTCGTAATCACGCTGTCGCAAGAATCCAAACCTATGGGCGACATAATGTAATCATTACTGGCCCAAACGGGGCAGGGAAAACCGCCGTGTTAGAAGCGGTATCTATGCTGTCTGGTGACCGTGGGTTACGTGGTGCAGCAATGACAGATATCGCACGATTTAATGGTGATGGTTCTTTCTCTGTTGCAGCACAACTAAATGATGAAACTGAACTGTCTGTATATTTTACTAGTAGTGATTCAAATAGGCGCGCAAAAATAGATGGGGACAATGCACCGCTTGGTAATCTTGGAAGTATTTTAAGAATGGTGTGGTTAACCCCACGAGAAGACAGATTATTTGCAGATTCCGCATCAGACCGTCGTATGTTTTTTGACAGACTTGCGGCAAGCTTTGATACATCCCACGCTGGAAGAGTGGCAAGATTGTCAAAGTTATTATCAGAAAGGGCTTTTGCCTTAAAAAACGGTAAAAATAAAAACTGGCTAGATGCACTAGACGCACAAATCGCTGGCGCTTCAATTGCTATTGCTGCAACACGTATTCAGTATGCAGGTGAGTTAAATTATTTTCTGACAGATTGCGCTGTAACAGTTTCTGGAATAGTTGAGAAAATGTTGATAGACGGGCTTACCGCAAGCGAAGCTGAACGGCAATATCTAGACTACTTATGCAACACACGCGAATTAATTGGTGATAAAATGATTCTGGACGGACCACATAAGTCAGATTTCGGGGTTTTTAATAAAATTTTAAATTTACCAGCCTCTTTAACAAGCACCGGCCAGCAAAAGACCGTTTTATTAGATTTGATTTTAGCACATGCAAAACTTATTCGCACAAAAACAAACCGCAGACCGTTAATATTGCTTGACGAAGCTGCCGCCCATTTAGATTCTGATGCACGGACCAGATTGTTTAAAATACTTGACGAAGCCGATGCTCAGGTTTGGGCAACAGGTCTGGATCCTGATGTTTTTAAAGATGTACCAGATGCAGTATTTGTTGCTTGCAAGAACGGTGAAATAAATAATATACTTGTGCCGGAGAATAAAAATGAGCAAAATTGACTATCAAGCGTTATTAGACAATGCACTTAAATCTGTCGTTAAAGAAGCGTTACTTCACGCACAAATAAATGGGCTTGGTGATGGAACGCATTTTTACATTACTTTTAAGACTCGTGTCCCAGGTGTTGTTCTGCCAGACTTTTTACGAATACGATATCCTGATATAATGACCATAGTCTTGCAATATTCTTATAACAACCTGCACGTTTCAGACAAAGAATTTGGCGTACAGCTGACTTTTGATGGTCGTCCGTTTTTTATACGAGTTCCTTTTTCTGCGCTGGTCGAATTCAAAGATCCGTCGGTTGATTTCATGCTGTCGTTTCATCCAAAGGGATCTTCTGCTGCTGATAACGATATGGAATTACCCTTGGAAGAAAAACCAGATACAGTACCTGATAAAGGTCGTGTGGTATCTTTGGACGAATTCAGAAAAAAAAGAAATCAATAAAAAACCGGCATTCGCCGGCTTTTTTTATATCTTTAATACATAGTCTGCAATATGTGCTTATTTTTATCTAGACTGGATAACATCTTCCCAGACCCACATGCAACACATGCCAACGGGTTATCAACCAAAAAAGCTGGTAAACCTGTCGCCGCACGAATCGC
This sequence comes from Candidatus Enterousia avicola, assembly GCA_018714345.1. Taxonomy (GTDB): domain Bacteria; phylum Pseudomonadota; class Alphaproteobacteria; order Rs-D84; family Rs-D84; genus Enterousia; species Enterousia avicola. The sequence continues at coordinate 3,755 of DVNO01000004.1, forward strand.
AGCGTCTAGCCCACGCAACAATGAACCACCACCAGTCATCGCAATGCCCAGATCTGCAATATCTGCTGACAATTCTGGCGGTGTCAATTCTAGTGCCTGACGGACAGTATTGACTATCTTGCTTACTGTCTGAGCCAATGCTGACGCAATTTGCGATTCCGTTATCACCGTTTCACGTGGCGTACCAGACAATAAATCACGTCCCTTTATCTTCATAGTCAATTCATTTGCTTTATCTTTCGGTGATATAGCCGTTCCAATACGCTTCTTAATTTCTTCAGCTGTATTTTCACCTATTAATAAATTCTTATTTTTACGTACGTAGTCTATGATATCTAAATCCATCTGATCACCAGCAGTACGTACCGCATTAGAATAAACTATTCCACCCAAAGACATAACTGCAACCTCGGTCGTACCACCACCAATGTCTAAAACCATTGAACCAACAGGTTTTTCTACTGGCAAACCAGCACCAATAGCAGCAGCCGTTGATTCTTCTACTATATAAACCTTTCGTGCACCAGCTGCATCCGCCGCTTCTTGAATAGCACGACGTTCTACCTGTGTTGCACAAGATGGTACACAAATAATAATAAGTGGGGCCGCCAACGGATTTCTGCGATGAACTTTGCGGATGAAGTATTTTATCATTTCCTCTGCCACTTCAAAGTCCGCTATAACACCGTCACGCAAAGGACGAACAGCAGTTATCGTACCAGGCGTACGACCAAACATCTGTTTTGCTTCTGTTCCAACAGCAAGTATTTCCTTGCGCCCCAGTAATCTGTTCTCGGCCACAGCCACAACAGATGGTTCATTCAAAACTATTCCACGCCCCTTGACGTAAATCAGCGTATTCGCAGTCCCTAGGTCAATGGCCATATCCGCAGAAAAGAATTTCATCAGCCAGTTGTACATATTTTTCCCCTAATGTAATGATTTTCTTGCACTATAAAGCCTGCTAAGCAAAAAATCAAGCAGCCTTAACATTTATTTTACGTTTTTTACTTGCTTATATTTTTATTGTGCTATTATCTACTGGATATGAGAAACACTATAAAAAAACATTATAACTTTTTAAGCAGCGAAAGCGATATATCGGCACGCACCCAGGACTTTTTTATAAGGGCGCGACCTGCACGGATTTCAGATGACCCTCAGTATGGTTTGATTGTAACAAAAAGGACCTTTAAGCTTGCAGTAAATAGAAATAGAGCAAAACGATTGCTGCGGGACTGGATTCACTTTAATGAAAAATACATGTCAGATGATTTAGATTATATATTCATCGCACGTTACTCTATCTTAACCGCGTCAAGAGAATACGGTCGTGAAGAGATGAGAAAAGCTTTAAACTTCATAAGAAAAACATATGAAAAACAAAAAAAAGACTAGCCCTTTGAGGCGCATTGCTATTTCTATGGTAAGGTTTTATCAGACAGGCATATCGCCTTTTACTGGTGGGAAAGCGGCATGCAGATTTACACCGACTTGCAGTGAATATACCGCCCAGGCAATAGATAAATATGGTGTTTGGCGCGGAACTATTATGGGTGTTCGCAGGATTTTACGCTGCAGACCAGGTGGTGGGTTTGGTTACGACCCTGTCCCTTGACAACTTGTCTGATTGTGGTAAAATTTCACCACGTTGAACATTATTTAAAGTTCGTGTAGTTATATTATAAAAGGAAAAAAAATGTCTTTTAGAGCAACCGTTGAGTCTATGTCTAAAATCATGGATGAAATGGGTATTACAGAGTTAGATTTAGAACGTCAATTCTTGTTCGGTGTATACCGTAAACATATTCACTTATCTAAACAACAAGGTGCAACGACTGTTGCAATGCCAAATTTCCCAATTGCAGCAGAATCGAAAAATACTAACAGCGAACCAACCGATACAGAAAAAGCTATCAATGGTTACGCATTAAAATCTCCGATGGTTGGTGTTGCTTATTTGGCACCAGAGCCTGGTGCAAAACCTTTTACGTCTGTTGGTGCACAGATTAAAGCCGGTGACACGGTCGCATTAATAGAAGCTATGAAAACATTTAATCCGATTAAGTCTGACAAAGATGGTATCGTGAAAGAAATTTTAGTAACTGACGGTCAGGCAGTTGAATTTGATCAACCAATTATTATTATTGAATAAGCAACGAATAAAAAATGTCACAGATAAAAAAAGTTTTAATTGCCAACCGCGGTGAAATTGCGCTGCGTATAATTCGTGCATGTCGTGATATGGGTATTCGTACGGTTGCAGTATATTCTACCGTTGATAGGAATGCCATGCATGTGCAGTTGGCAGATGAATCTGTTTGTATTGGTCCAGGACCATCAAAAGATTCTTATCTTAACGAGTCTGCTATTTTAACGGCGGCATTATTAACTAATGCTGACGCTATTCATCCAGGGTATGGGTTCTTGTCGGAGCGTGCCGATTTTGCGCAAAAAGTCGAACAGCATGGCTTGATATGGATTGGGCCTTCTGCTGCGATGATTGAAAAAATGGGCGATAAAGTTAACGCAAAACAGACTGCAATTAAATGCGGGTTACCTGTTGTTCCTGGCTCTGACGGTGCGGTGGAAACGCTGGAAGACGCATTGGCGTGGGCAGAAAAAATCGGATATCCAGTTATGTTAAAAGCTGCCGCTGGTGGTGGCGGTCGCGGTATTCGTCCAGTAATGTCACCAGATCAAATGCCAGAAGCGTTTCAAATGACAAAGAACGAGGCTAAGTCTGGATTCGGTGATGATACGCTTTACATGGAAAAATTACTGATGCATCCAAGACACATTGAATTTCAAGTGTTGGGGGACAAGCATGGTAACGTTGTAATATTTGGTGAACGTGATTGTTCGCTGCAACGTAAAAATCAAAAGGTTATGGAAGAATGCCCAGCGGCGATTCTTACCCAGAAACAACGCGATGATATGATTGAAATCTGCAAAACAGCCGCGAAAAAAATGGGTTATGTGAATGCTGGAACTTTCGAGTTTATGTTTGAAGACGGTAAATTTTATTTCTTGGAAATGAATACTCGTCTTCAGGTAGAACATCCTGTTACAGAAATGGTATATGGAATTGATTTGGTACGCGAACAAATTCGCGTGGCTGCTGGTGAAAAACTGGGTTATACTCAGTCTAATGTTGTTCCACATGGTCATGCAATTGAATTCCGTATCAATGCCGAAGATCCAGAAACGTTTATTCCAAATCCAGGTAAAATAACGTTGTATGCACCGTCTGGTGGTCTGGGGGTTCGCGTTGATAGTGCGGTATATACTGGCTATACAATTCCACCAACATATGATTCTATGATTGCGAAGTTAATTGTTCATGCACAAAGCAGGCCTGCATGTATAATGCGTGCAACACGTGCATTGGACGAATTTGTGATAGAGGGTGTAAAAACCACTATTCCATTACAGCAGAAATTATTAAAGAACCGCGATGTAAAAACGCTGAACTTTGATAACCATTGGCTAGAATCATATCTGACGGCAGAACGTGAAAAAGCCGAAAAAAAGCACGAAAAAGAAACAGAAAAGTCAGATGAAAAATAGAATCCCGCGCAAATGCGCGGGTTATTATTTTTCAATAATTTTAGACAAAGATTCTAAAGGACAATGCGTTGAATCGATAAACATTATTAAATGGTAAACAGATGGTGTTCTTTTACCGATAACTATATCATGATAACCACGTTCGTCTGTATCGAAAACGTCACACATAAACGCGATAGATAAACCCAGTTTTTTACGTATCATTTCGATTTCTTGTCCCAAGCGCATTGTAAAAACTCCGTAAATTCCGAATAAACAAAAACCACCAGAAAATTCGGGTGGTTGGAGTTTAGAAACAATTGAACGAATTGCGTGCTTTATTCAATATATTCAGCACACTCCAACCAATGGTTGGATTTTCGCCTGATATTCAGGTGCGTTCACTAGGTTTCTAAGCCCAGCAGCAGAACACCCGCTGCGTTTAGTATTATAAATACTGCTTTTTGATATTGCAATCTGATTTTTCTTTGATATAATCCTTGCGTTTAGCGACAAATTGGGTGGTTAGCTCAGTTGGTCAGCCGCGTACGTTGACATCGTATGGTTGCTGGTTTCCTGGACAAGGCACCGTTGGTAAAGTTTTGGGTGGTTAGCTCAGTTGGTCAGCCGCGTACGTTGA
>DVNO01000005.1 GCA_018714345.1 Candidatus Enterousia avicola
TTTAATCATTTCTTTGCATCTTTTAGGGCTTGGGCTATTTTTGCCATCATTTGTGCGCGGTCTATGGAAACCGCAGCTAATTCGGTTTGTGTATTTTTGCAAGCTTCATCGTTTGGGTGCGCAGCACAATATAGTTCCTTATTTGCCTTTGCCATATTTTGCATTCTAGTAAGATATTTTTCTTCTGGCTCTATATCGATTGTTCTATAGGCTGATTTGCCAGCATATGGGGCGTACCCTGCTGAATCATTTTCTAGTCTTTGGGTAAATGTTAAATCTGCTGCAGTTTTCGGAAAGTCTGCCTTTGCTAGTGTTGTCGCGTTTGCTGTGCTGTTCGCTGACTGCAGGTTTTCTAACTCTTGTTGTCTTTCTAACATTTCTTGGGCCCAAGGCTCACCATTCCACGTTGGTAATTGTGGTTGATATGGATTTTGAAATTCTACTTTTTGATTATTTAGATTCGTATTTGGTGTTGTCGCTGCAGGAAATGGTACAGTTGTGCCGGCAGCTGGTACGGCAACAGAATTAGAAGAAACGTATTTCTGAAATTCCGTATCTATATAACCAGAGCATGGTGTCACGTAGTTTTTATTGGGAATGCTCGCAAGTTGTATCGTTAATGTTGGACGTGCGTCATTTAGTGTAACACCAACACAATTGTTATGGGACAAGCAATATGAAGCAACCAAAGTACTAACTACCGTTTGACATTCACTAGTATCTATATCTGTTCCTTGAATATAAACTGGGACGGGCATTCTTTGATTATACGGACTGTTCGGATTCCAAAACGGATTTGAAGAATAATTTTGAACATTTTGAATTTGCCCGTATTGAGAAAAAGGATTGTTCGTTGCCGTTTGAAATGTTGTGGCAACAGCTGGTCCGCATGTAAAGAGCAGTACCCCTATTATAAATGCTGATCTATTTTTCATTTCTCTTCCCGCCTTCCCTAACATCTCCTGTTAATTATAACAAAAAGCCAAGTATAAGCAAAGTCAAAAATCCGCTGCCGATAAAAAATGGGGCGAATGGAATGAACTTTTGTTTTTTTGCCTTTCCCCATAGTATTCCTGCAAGACACGAAACAACCAAGGATATAGCTAAACCTGTCGTACCTAACCATATGCCGCCTGCTGATATTAGTTTTATGTCGCCCATTCCGATTGGTGAAATATCATATTTTCTTCCTTTTTTATTATTTATTTTTTCAAATAAGAAGCCTATTAATGAAGTTAGTATATAACCTGCAAAGGCTGCGATAACTGAGTCTGCAATATTGCCTGGCCAAGGGAAAAAGACCGTTATAATCAAACCAATAAGAAACAATGGGAAAAGATATACGTCTGGAATTATTCTGCGACGCCAATCGGCGACCGATATTTTCCATGCACAAAGCAACGCTATCGCTAAAAATATGAAGAAATATATGTTGTATAAATCCATATTGAAGTTCATAATTCCCCCTTGCCTTTCGATTCGAAACTATGCTACAATTATATGGACATATATAACAAGGATTTTTTGATATGAGTAAAGGTTGGGATAATACCGCATTAAAAAAACTGAAAGCCCTGATGGGGAAAGGTTTATCTACATCGGAAATAGGTAAACGCCTTGGGATGAGTAAAAATGCCGTCGTTGGTAAATTAAATCGTTTGGGATGGAACTTGAAAGCCGGTGGCGTCGCGGGTGCAGAGGCTAAGAAAAAAGCTGAAACAAAATCGTCAGGAAAAGCCACAGCAAGCAAAGGAACGGCCCAAGCTAAAGGACAGGCAAAAAAAACAACAGCCTCGTCTAAAAGTACCGCTAAGGTGAAAATTGTTGCTGAAAAGAAACCGGTTGTTAAAGAAGAGAAAAAGGCGGTAACGTCTAAACAAGCACCAAAGACATCTGGAAAGGCTACAAACAAAAGTTTGGCAATGCACCAACGCATCATTCAGCATTCTTTGGAAATGGCGAATTTAAAACCTAATCAGTGCAGGTGGCCAATAGGTGATCCCGATTCGGAAAATTTCCATTTTTGTGGTGCTCAGGTTTTTGTTGGTAAGCCGTATTGTTATGAACATTGTAAGCAGGCATATCAGTTTACGCCGCCTAAGAAAAAATAACCCACGTTATCGGGACCAGGTCGAAGTGAGAGGGAGTCATGGAAGAGTCAATTTTAACTTTCAAAGATTACAATATATCCGGCAATCTGTTGCGCGCATACTTTGACAGCGATAACAAGTTGGTTTTTGTCCTTGATAATACCATAGACGATATAAAATCTAATGTACTGTTGGTTATAAATCCCGTCGGTAGTAGGAAGTGGGATGATATATTGCAAAATGACTATGGGATGGATTTAGAGACTGTTCGCCCTAAAAAGGATAATAAGTATCAGAAGTTAGATATTGAGTATGATGGGCTTGGTGAGTATGAGGCTTTGATTTCTGCGTATGAGTCTGGTAATGGCTTAGAAAATGCATTGAATAATGTCTTGGTGTTTCGAGAAAAATCTGTAAAGCACGCGGCAGAAGAGCGCTTGGTAATAGCAGAGGCAAATGCAGAAAAAGCGCGCGAAACTATCGAAAAGACAAAGGCTAGTATTGCAGAGCTTCAAGAAAAGCTACGTCAGTTAAGGTCAAAGTTGTCTCAGCAAAAGAAGCAAGTTGGACGCGAGCCAACTAAAAAATCTGCATCTAAGATATTGCGTACTGACGCTCAGATTGACGCCACTAACGAAAAATTACATCGTGCTAAAAAGAGATTAGATAATGCCCAAAGGCGTCTTATAGTTGCTGATGAAGATGCAGAACAAGCACGCGATATAATAGCAAGCTCGAAAACAGTGGAACGAGAGGAAAATACAGAGCTTGCGATGCCGTTGCCAACATCGGTTGTCCCGACGACGGTTATGGGCGCGCATTCAAATGCAGCCGATGATTTTGTTGTCGCTGAAGCCCCTGAACATCTTGAAGAATATGAAGAATCAACCAATTTTGTAGAAAATACAGATATACAGAAAGAACAAAAGGCGGAGAATATGGCAGAAGAAGAAAAGAAAGAGGAAGTGAAACCGTTGTTTGATACAGATCCGGAAATACTTGATGAGGAAATTGCCTTTAAACCGATAGAGTTTGGGGTTTCTAGTCCAACGCCAGAGTCAAGTTCGTCTTCTGTTTCGTCCAATATGTATGAAAATGTGGTTGAAGATAAACCATTGTCTTTTGTTCCACCAGATGTGGGCGGAAATAGAAATGCTGGTACAGATAATTCAACGGCGGCTGCACCCTATTCTGCTTCAGATTCGAATACTATGACATCGCCTGTTTTGGATACGATAAAATCTGTTGATTTGCCGTCTCAAAATAATTTTGTTAATCAACAAATGCCAAGCGAACCTATGGCACAGCAACCGCAAGTAAATAGTGCCGCGCAGCAATCGCCGGTTGCACGCCCTGTTCCGCCAGCTGCAACTGTTTCAGGTGCGGCCGCTGCCAGACCTGTTTCACCGATAACTGGCAACGCGGAACCAACTGCGCCAGCACCGCGGAAGCCGACGTTGATATACTATGTAATGTTGATTTTATTAATAGGCTTGTCCATCTTCACTTTGTGGTTGTACCAAAAGAATAGTACAGAAAAGGCCCCTGATTTGACTCAGACCGAGCCTGTAAAGGAAGTAGTTGCAGAGCCAACAAGTACAGAGTCTGAATTAGATAGTCCGTTCTTACCTGTAATAGAACCAGAGCCAGTTGCAGTTGAACCTGAACCAGAGCCTATTCCTGTCCCTGCGCCTGTTGCAGAACCAGAGCCTGTACAAGAAACTGTAACGGAAGAAGTTCAAGCGGAACAAATGGTAGAACAACCTGTTGCGACGCCAGAGCCGGCACCGGTAATAGAAGAGCCAGAAGTACCAGCCCAAACTGCTGATGTGGTTATTGAAAATATTGGAATGGCTGCCTCTGCACCTGTTATAGAACCAGAACCGGTTTCCATCCCAACAGAAGAGGAAGTTTTAGCAAGCAAGCCTTCTTACAGCGTTTCTTCTCAAAATGAAAATATGTTCATAGCATCACCTGAATATGATACCGAAACGGTTTATAGTGGGGCTGCTGAAGAAACGGTAAATTTGCCGACCTGTCCAGATGGTACGGCACCCGATGTAAACGGCTGTTGCACAGGAGAGATATTTACAGATATGGGTGATATGGGCTTTAATTGCTGTCCGGAAACGGGTGGTGATTGTTTCCCTCCGTTGTTTTAGAATGGTTAAAAACTTACCCGCAGTAACATGCGGGTAATTTTTTATAGGCAAAGAAAAAAGCGCCATTGGCGCTTTTTATATTTTTTCTATTATTACCATTGCGACCGAGTAATCATCTTGGTCCGTTATCGATAGATGTACCGCAGAGGTGCCGTCAGTTAATTCTTTCAATTTTGCCTTTGCCCCACCGGCTAATAATAATTCTGGTCGACCAGCGTCATCGTGTGTCACAGATACATCGGAAAAACCTATTTCGTCACCGAACCCTGTACCAAGTGCTTTCAAGCATGCCTCTCTTGCTGCCCAAAAGTTCGCTAAATGTTTTTCTGCATTTGCGTTGTCAGCTTCTGCATATTCAAGCTCTTGTTTCGTAAAAATACGTTGTTTTTTAAAGGCGGACCAGTCAAGAAATCTGTCGCATTCTACTAAATCAATTCCAATACCTACTATCACGGATGGCTCCCTAGTTTAGTTATTGATATGCGAATACTAGTAACTTTTTTGCGATTCGTGCAAGCAGAAAATATATTCTTGCTTTTAATATGTGAGAATTGTATAAATGTTCGTATGTCGGGGCGTAGCTCAGCCTGGTAGAGTACTTGCATGGGGTGCAAGGGGTCGCAGGTTCGATTCCTGTCGCCCCGACCATAATAAAATAGAAAGACACCGTAAGGTGTCGTTTATTTTATTATAAGTGGGTATGCGGAAATCAAAACTCATAACGAAGTTATTCAGGTTCGACAATGAGTAGATTTGATAAGCTGTGCGCAATCAAATCGTCAGGAATGTCCCGCAGGACGAAGTCCAAGGGATTCTGTCGCCCCGACCAATTTTTGTTTCTGTACACTTATTCTTTTGTTATTTGAATTTCTTCAGAATTTGGTGCTTGTGTTACGTGTACCACATTTACTGTAGGTGTGTTTTGCCTTTCTTCTCTTTTCGCCTGCGAATACATGGTCCACAATATCATCCATATGCATACAATTAAAACTAGTGCTAGCAATAAGTATCTTGCAATTTTAAAAGACGTTGTTTGAATAGCCATAATATCTCTCCGTTTATTGATATTTTAGCATAGCTTACCCTTATAAAATATACGTTTTTATTCCTGTATTGGTTTGATTTTTTTTCGTTTCTGTTTTAAAATATGCTAGATAAGAAAAAGGAGGTTGCTGTGTTTGTTACGGAAAAATTAAAGACTTTTTCTTGGGTAAATATTGGCAACCCCGATCACGAGGATTTTGAAAGATTACAGACGGAATATAAAATAGATGAAGATACTATTTTTGACATTCTTGACCAAGACGAGCAACCTAGATTTGAAGCAGAGGATGATTATAAAGTTATAATTGTTCGTTTCCCAATAATTAATCGCGAGACAGATACTTTGTGGCATACGGAACCGTTGTCGATAATTTACTCTAACAATAGGGTTATAACAGTTTGTCGTAAACGTTGTGATATATTAGATAAAATAAAAAAAGATGAAAAAACGTCTCGTGAAGTATTCGTGTTGAATATTATTTATTATATTGCAGAATCTTATTTACGTTTCTTAAAAGAACTTAATAAGCGTGTTTTGGCATCCAAAAAGATTTTACAAGAACGTATACGTAAAACGGAGTTAATGGCACTATTAGAAGTTGAAAACAGTTATACATTATATATGGCTGGTCTAAAAGGTAATGTTGCGGTTTTGGATAAGCTAGAAAAAGTTCGTGGTTTTGTTAAAAGTGAAGAAACCAAAGAGCTTGCAGAAGATGCAAGAATAGAACTATCACAAGGGATAGAGGTCGTTACTTCTTATAGCAAGATGTTAAAGTCCATTAAAGAAACCTTTGAAAGCGTCATCAATATGGATTCTAATACCTATATTAATAGATTGACGATGTGGAACATTATTCTTGTGGTGCCTACCGTTATAGTTGGGTATTATGGGATGAATCTGAAGTTACCGTTTGCAGAAAATGCCCAAACCGCAACAGCCATATTTATTCTTATCATGATTTTATTGGTAGGTTTTGCATTGTTTAGCATAGCAAAGCGTAAGGTAATATAAAAAACGCCATTAAGGCGTTTTTTTATTGTTGTAGTGCATTTAATATATTCTTGAAGTTGTCTTCCAAATCCCCTTGGACGTCAACATCGGAAAATTTAATTCCTTTAACCGTGCTTAGCCAATCTATTGCAGGCTTGGTAGTGTTCCAGAATATTTCTAATCGCTTGTGTACGGCGTTTATATCTGCATCATCTGCACGCCCCCCGCCCTCGCGAATTCTTTTTTGAATTCGTTTTATCATTATTTCTTCGGGAACGTCTAAGTATAGTACGTGTATATCAAACTTATCAGAATAATTATCAACCAGCCATTTTGCCTGATCAATAGTTCTTGGAAATCCATCAAGCAAAATGTCTTTATCTGATGTAATATTTGCTGATACCAATTTCGCTAGCGTTTCAAATGGTAATAATTCGCCACGTGCCATAATATCTGCAATTTCTTTGTTGGTCGCCGCAGCGTCACGTAACATTTTACCTGTTTCTATATAGTTATAATCATGGCGTTCGCGCAGCATGCGTGCAAATGTGCCCTTGCCTACGCCTTGTCCGCCCATAAGAAGAATCATTTTTTTCATAGCGTCATAATTCTATCATAAAAAAAAGAATCCGACAAGTGTCGGATTCTATTATTAAGATAATATTTTTATCTTATTTTTTGCTGTTTTCAATCGCAGCACCAAGAATGTCGCCTAATACAGAACCACTATCGGCCTGATTCGCGTATTCTTTAACCGCCTGCTTTTCCAACGTTACTTGTAACGCGCGGATAGACAGTTTAACAACATTGTTGTCAACAGATACAACAGATGCTTCTACTGTATCGCCAACTTTGAACTTGCTTGTATCTTGTTCAGATTTTTCGCGAGACAAGTCTGTGCGGCGGATTACACCTTTAACATCATTTGGCAAAGCCAAAATCAATTCGTCTGGTGTTATTTCAGATACAGTACCAGAAACAACTGCGCCTTTCTTTAAAGAAGCACTGTTGTTGTCTGCGCCTTCTGTCAACTGCTTGATACCCAATGTGATACGTTCTTTTTCTGGATTGATGTCCAAGATTTTTGCTGTGACTTCTTGACCACGAACAAACTTTTTCAGTTCTTCTTCGTCCAGTTTATTCCAAGACAAGTCGGAAATGTGAACCATACCGTCTAGTTCTGGGGTTAATGCTACGAACAAACCGAATTCAGTTGTGTTCTTTATTGGGCCAGTTACCACGTCACCAACATTGTGAGTTTCTGCAAATTGTTTCCATGGATTTGGTTGTAATTGCTTATAACCCAAGGAAATACGACGTTTGTCTTGGTCTATGCCTAATACGACAACGTTTATTTCTTGCCCTACTTGCAGAACTTTGCTTGGATGAATGTTCTTGTTTGTCCAAGACAATTCGGACATGTGTACCAAGCCTTCGATATTGTTGCCTAAATCGATAAAGGCACCGTAATCTGTCAAAGAAGATACTTTGCCTGTGACCGTGTCACCAACATTGAATGCACGAGATGCATTTTCCCATGGATCTTCTTCCAACTGTTTTGCACCCAGTGAAATACGGTGAGATTCTGGATCGAATTGAATAACTTTTACCTTAATCTTTTGGCCAACATGTACCAATTCACGTGGATGATTTACACGCTTCCAAGACAAGTCTGTAACGTGCAACAAACCGTCTATGCCGCCCAAGTCAACAAACACGCCGTAATCTGTAATGTTCTTTACAGTACCTTCAATTACCGCACCCAAAGAAATGTTCTTCATAGCTTCTTTTTGTGCAGCTGCAATTGTGTCAGCCTGGATAGCGCGACGAGATACAATAGCGTTTGTGCGCAATGCGTCCATCTTTAATATGCGGAATTTGTCTTTTAAACCAATCAAAGACTTTGCGTCGCGAACTGGTTTGTGATCAACCTGTGAAGATGGCATAAATGCAAATACGCCGTTGATGTCAACAGTATAACCACCACGAACAACGTCGATAATTGTGCCTTCTGGATCGACACCTTCTGCAACTGTCTTTTCCAATTCTTTCCATGCTTTTTCTGCACGAGCTTTTGTATAAGACAGAACAGCTGTCCCTTCACGAGATTCATAGCGTTCAACAAACACGTCGATTATGTCGCCAACTGATGGAACAGATGCACCGAATTCTTTTAATGGAATACGACCTTCTGATTTTAGGCCAACGTCGACCATTGCGAAGTCACCACGAATGTCTTTCACAGTTCCTTTGGTTGCATATCCCTGAAGAGTTTCTTGGGTTCCATAGTCCTTGTTGAACATCTGAACGAAATCTTCGTTGGATAGCGGATTAAATAAATCTTTGGATAAATCTTTCATATAGAAATTTCATACAAAGCTTGCCGTCGCTCTTTTTCGAATGTATAGCGAGGTCTTGTGGGGTTAATCGGACTGATATTGCGCCCACCCGCAAAATCAGCCGTATTATATTTGAAAAAAATAGAAAAAGCAAGAATTTATAAAAATATTCATAATTTTCTTTTAATATGCTGCTTGACAAAAATATATTTGTGTCTATAATTTAGCTTGTCAAAGAGAAAGAGGTAAAAATGTATTCTATTAAAGAGGTTTACAATATACTAAAAACCAGTGCTATTAGTGGGGGTGTTTCTGCCCTTGGTATGGCGATTGCTATTCCTGTGTTAGGTTTGGCTGGTCATATGGTAAAGTATATCGGTGATAGTTCTTTGGATAATTACTCTTTGAAAAATCGTTTTGAGACAGCGTACAGTTTTAACACGCCAGAAGACCATAAATATTATCGTGAAACACCTGTAATAAATGGGTATGAGGTCGGAACTAGAAAAGAACCATATTTGGCATCACCTTATGCTACGTATGGCCTGATTGCTTTAGCTGGTTTAGGCGGCGCGTTGATCGGGGGAAAGTTTAGTGCTGAGGTCATAAAAAATGGAAAAGAGGAAAGAAAAATCATGGCGGCTCAGCAGCAAAGAAAAGATTTTTCAAGATAAAAAAAGACCCTTTTGGGTCTTTTTTTATCGCGCAACTTCTCCACGTAGTCTTTCATGGCATATATAATTTTTTAGTATAAAACCATCGTTTGCAGACCAATTTAACATTCCTTGCCAGTTTTTATCAGGTATTTCAACTGTTGGCAGTTTATAAGGAGTTCTTTTTAGTTGTTCTTTTACCTGATTTATATGGTTTGTGTATATGTGAACATCATGGAGTTCTCCCTTTAAAATCCCCGGTTTTAAACCAGATTCTTTTGCATACAATAATAAAAGTAAGGCGTAGCTTGCTATATTATAAGGAAGACCCAAAAAGGCATCGCATGATCTTTGCGTCCATATCAAAGATAATTTACCATTACGAACGACTAATTGGTGCATTACGTGACATGGAGGCAACGCCATTTGATATATATCGATAGGATTCGATGCGCTGACCAGAATGCGTCTATCATTTGGGTTATTTTTGATTTTGTCTATCGCATTTTTTACTTGGTCTATTCCAGGGTGATTTGGGTCAAAGTTATCTTCTGGATTCTTGGTAATGCGATTTTCGTCCCATTGATATTGCCCGCCGAAATGCCGCCATTGAAAACCATAAATTGGCCCCAGATCCCTTTCTGTGTCCATTATCTTGTTACGAATAGACGTTTTCTGCGCATCAGATAATGATAAACCTTTTGCCAGAAGTTCGTGTGCCTTAAGGTTGTAAGTTTGTTCAACTTTGATAGGGTTGGCCCATTCGTTCCATATGTTGCATTTTCTGTCTTGTAACCATTTCTTATCTGTTATACCACGTAAGAAAAACTCTAGTTCTGTTGCGATGTTTTTTAGTCCCATTTTTTTTGTTGTAAGCAATGGAAATCCCATGTCCATATTATGTTCAAAAACAGCGCCTGCACTTAAACCTATATCAGGAATGCCTGTCCTGTTTTCACGAATAGTTGTATCACTGTTAAGGATGTCGTCTAATATATTCAGATAAGCTTGCATTTTATCCCCCTAAAAAAAACACACGTTTTTACACGTGTGTTTTTGATATTTACTTCACATCAGCTTGTTGAAAAAGCTCTTCTGGTTTTACTGCTTTTTCCTTGGTCTTGACGTGGCTTAACATAGCGTCCAAAGCTTTGCGCTCAAATATCATTCCACGTAACATTGCCAAAGCGTTTTGATTTTTGTTATAAAAATCAAATACTTGTTTTGGATCTGGGTAACGGGAAGCCTCTGCCCATACCGCCTGTTGCAGGTCATCACGGGTGACTTCTACTTTGTTTTTCGTTCCCCATTCTGCCAATATCAGCCCAAGCTTTACGCGACGTTCCGCATCCTTGCGCTCTTTCTTTTCATCCCATTTGTGATCTGTACCGCAGTCGCCATCACAATGTGCGTGTGCGCGATCATGTTCTTGTTTCGCCATGTTTAATTCTTGATCTACAAGAGTTTCTGGCAAATCCAGTTTTACTTTATCAGCAAGAATATCCAACAATTCATTACGCATATCACGTTTTGCGGCTTCTTCGTATTGTTCGTTCAAAATTGTACGGATGTGTTCGCGCAATTTATCTACAGATTCATGACCAATCGTTTTTGCCAACTCGTCATTCATTTCTGGTAATTTATGTTTGCGAACTTCGTGTACTTTTACTGCGAATCTGGCGTCTTTACCAGCTAAATTTGCGGCATGATAATCTGATGGGAATTTTACATTTACGTCAAATTCATCACCAGCTTTGTGACCGACAATTTGATCCTCGAACCCTGGAATAAATGCCCCAGAACCTAAAACTAGATGATGCTTTTCTGCGGCACCGCCTTCAAAAGCTTCGTCACCAAGAAAACCTTTGAAGTCGATAACAGCTGTGTCGCCATTTGCTGCCTTGTAGTCATCAGGCTGTTTTTCCGCAACGCTACGAGCTTTGCGAATGTTTTCTAACGATTTTTCTACTTCTGACTCGTCTAATTTAGTAGTTTTCTTTGTTACTGTGAATTTCTCTAAATCTATCTCAGGCAAACTTGGCAAAACGTCGAATTCAAGAGTGTATTCTACATCTTTACCAATTTCCCAGCCGGCTAGATCGACTTTGGGGGCACCCGCCAAACGCAATTTTTTTTCTGCGACATAATCATTCATGTCTTTGTTAATCATTTTATCAACTGCTTCAGAAATTGCAGATGTATTATATTTCTGACGCAAAATTGATAAAGGAATATGACCTGGACGGAAACCTGGCATTTTTGCCTTTTTACCGTATTCTACTAGTATTTCATCAGCTGCCGCCTGCAAATCACTTGCAGAAATCTGGCCGCTTACTGTATAGTGCAAATCTTTGATTTTTTCTTTTTTGAACATTGTTTTCCCCTAAAAATGATGAATTGCTGAGTGATTATACACAGTTTTTTTATAAACGCAATATGTAATTTTAAAAACAAAAACCCGCCAAGTGGCGGATTCTTGTCCAATTTGTCACCAAATTAACGTTTACTAAACTGAGTAGAACGACGTGCTTTGTGACGACCAAAGTGCTTACGCTCAACAACACGGCTATCGCGAGTCAAGAATCCAGCAGCTTTTAACGTCTTGCGTAGTTCTGGTTCTACCTTTTCTAGTGCTTTGGAAATACCATGTTTTACAGCACCAGCCTGACCTGACAAACCACCACCCATAACTATTGCGTGTACATCATAAGCTGTTTCGCGCTTTGTGATACCAAATGGCTGTGCAATAATCATTTGTAATACAGGACGACGGAAATATTCAGCCATAGGAATACCGTTAACAATTATTTGCCCCTTACCTGCAATCAGATAAACGCGTGCAACAGAGTCTTTACGCTTACCAGTTGCATATGTTGCGTTTGATAATTTTGCGTCAGCAACCGCTTTTTTCGCAGTAGCTTTTGCTGGGGCTGCTTTCTTTGTAGTTTTTGTAGCTGTTTTCTTAACAGTCTTTTTTTCTTCTGTCATTATTCGCCCCTTTTATTTTTACGATTCAATTCGGCAAAATTGATAACAATTGGTTTTTGAGCTTCATGTTTGTGATCCGCACCAGCATATACGTGCAACTTTGTTAAACGCTTGTTTGCCAATGCAACTGCCGTACGACGACCCATCATACGTTTTACAGCATTGAAAACCAATTTTTCTGGTTTTTCTTCACGCATCTGCCCCAAAGTACGTTCT
This sequence comes from Candidatus Enterousia avicola, assembly GCA_018714345.1. Taxonomy (GTDB): domain Bacteria; phylum Pseudomonadota; class Alphaproteobacteria; order Rs-D84; family Rs-D84; genus Enterousia; species Enterousia avicola. Next base: position 12,487 of record DVNO01000005.1, read on the forward strand.
TTGGTGCTGCCTGTCCACAAGGAATGCCAAAAGAATTTTGTCTTATCTGCTTTCTTGCCAGACAAAGCTACTTTATCTGCGTTTATAATGATAACATGATCACCACAATCCATGTTTGGTGTCCATGTTGGCTTGTTCTTACCACGAAGGATGTTGGCCGTATATGCTGCCAAGCGCCCTAACGTGCAATCGGTTGCGTCAATCAGATACCATTTAGCATCTAATTCGCATTTTTTTAACGATTTTGTCGCTGCCATATTTTATACCTTTTATTAAATTAGCGGGACAATTATGCCCCGCTATGCCAGAAAAGTCAAGAAAAATTAATACGGTATTATTGTACCGTATTGTTTTTTACATTTCTTCTGGGATTTTTAATCCCATTAAATCAATGGTTTTTGCCAATGTGTTGCGTGCTATCTTTACTATTTGCAAGCGCTGCGCTTTTGTCGTGACGTCTACGTCATCACGCAAAATCGGGCAATTATGGTAAAAAGTGTTTGCCAATTGGCATAAGTCATACGCGTAATTAGCAATCATATCTGTTGCACGGTTAACAAAAGCTGTTTGAACAGTACGTTCAAAGTCCAGTACTTCTACTAACAAGTTGCGTTCGTCGGAAGACAGATTGACAGTACTTACGTCGGCGATATCCCCTGCCCGCTTTAATACGCTGTTTAAGCGTACCGCTGTGTACAGAATATATGGCCCTGTTCTGCCTTCAAAACTTGTTACAGAATCAGGGTCAAATATGTAATCTGAACGTAAATCATGCATCAGGTCATTAAATTTTAATGCCGCAAGCGCAATAGAATCTACTGTTTCTTGTGGTAGGTCTTTACCGCTTTCTGATACACGCTTTTGCACAGCGGTATTTATCATTTCAATAATATCGTTTAAACCAGCCGCGTTTCCGTCACGGGTTTTAAATGGTTTACCATCTGCACCATTTATAGTGCCATACCCTATGTGTTCAAGATTTTCTGGTGGAAATAAACCAGTGATTTCTGCAACACGAAAAAGTTGTTCAAAATGCAATTTCTGACGGATGTCCGTTAGGTAGATGATTTTATCTGGGTTATCTGTAATTTTCCTGTAATACAACGCCATTATATCCGTAGCATCGTATGGTACCGCACCACGAGAATTATAAAACATAACTGGTGGCATAGGTGCAGTATCGGTATCTTTTTTTACAATTATAACCTCGGCCCCGTCACTTTTTACCAATAGATTTTTCTGACGCAGCATTTTTTCAACAGGTTCGATATACTGTGCAGCGTTCTTTTCACCAAGATTTCTATCAAATGGCATGATGTTTAAACGTTTTACGGTTTCCATCATAGATTTTAATGATATTGGTAAAAAAACGTTATACAAAGCATTGTAACCTGGGTGCCCACGCTGTAATTCGGCTGTGATGATACGGGCCTCTTCCATGAATGCTTCGTCCGTTTTTGCCAATGCCGCCGCAGATGGGTAATATGTGTCTAATTCTTCAACGGGCATAGCATATTTACTGTAATCTGCGTTTTTATCAAAGTTAGATTGAAAGAAGGGCCAATCTGGATGGTTGCGCTTTATCCACGCAATAACCAGACCCATAGAACGTCCCCAATCACCCATGTGATTGTATGATATTGTTTTATGACCTAAATATTTTGCAATTCTGTTTAATGTATCGCCAACTATGGATGTTCTAAGGTGACCGATGTGTAAAGATTTGGCCACATTATAAGAACCATAATCCATATCAATTACCAAAGGTGCATCGGTTTTGCAGTCGTGTGGTTTCCCAGCGGCTTTCCATATAAAATCATCTTTTAATTTTATGTTTATAAAACCTGGACCGGCAACAGATGCGTCCGCTATAAAATCAAGCTCTTTTAATTTTAGTAAAATTTCATTTGCCAGTTCTCGTGGATTCTTTCCTGCACTCTTGGCCATTGCCATTGCGGCGTTGGTTGAAAAGTCACCAAAATTTCTGTTTCTTGGGGTTTCTAAGTTAGCAGAAAAACCAAGCTTCTCATTTATCGCATTCGACACATACTTATACAAATTCATTTCTTTAACCTCGTGAAAAACTACATAGGTAAAACAATTCTAACTTTTAAACCACCAAGGTCGCTATTTTCTAAGAACATTTGACCACCATGGTTTTCAATAGCGGTTTGGGCAATAGAAAGTCCTAATCCCGTGCCCCCCGTTTTTTCGCTGCGCGATTCATCAAGGCGCACAAACGGACGCAGTGCATCTTTCTTTTTGTCGTCTGGAATGCCAGGACCATCATCTTCTATTATAACCTCTACTTGATCAGGTGTGTCTTTTTCTGTAATACGAATTTTCTTTTTAGCATAGCGAGAAGCGTTTTCTATTATGTTGCTAAACGCACGTGCCAATGCCATCGGACGGGCATAAAACTGAACGGGTTCTTCTGGAAAATCTGTTTCAATCTTTTTGTCTGGTGCTGCATCACGTGCAATTCGTAATAACATCGCTGGTAATTCTGTCGTTTGCTCGATTTCGGGAAGTTCACCCCGTGCAAACGCAAGATAACCGTTTACCATTTCCGTCATGCGGTCGATGTCTTGTAATAAATTCTCTTTTGATGCTTCGCCAGTTTCTACGCCTAAACGCATACGGGTCAAAGGTGCCTTTAAGTCATGGCTTACGGCATTTAGCATATCCGTTCTTGTACGATTATAACGGTTTAAGCGCTCTTTCATAGTTATCATTGCTGTCGCAGCTTCGCGGATTTCTTTTGAACCAGTTGGTTGAAAACCTGGCGCGTCAAGCCCGCGACCAAAACGACTTGCCGCTTTCGCAATTCTTCTTATACTGCGTGTGTGCATAATTATGAACGGGGTAATTAATATGGATACAATTAGTATCGAACCAATTAACCATATTATAAACACTTCTGTACTTGTAGAGTAGATACGGTATAAAGATGTTCCAAATGTTGCAATATTACCATTGTTTGTCGGAACGTCTATAAATACTAACCTTTTCCCTTTATCAATATATATTTGGGCAGGACGGTTTAATCTATTAGACAATTCACTAGCCAAAAGACCCGCCTCTCTAGACTCATTGTCATTGTGGCTTGGGCGATTTAACTTCGGGTTTATTGAAACGTTTATTCCCATATCCCTTGCCATGGTCGTTGCCGTATTGGTATCACCTTCATCAATGAAGTTCATCATTGTAGAGACTTCTACTGCTAAGCTTCGGGCTAAAGTTGCGTGAACGCGTGTCCAGTGATTGCCAAAAAACACATTAGCAATTATAACCTCGGCTATAATAAGAGGTACTAATATCATCAAAATTGTGCGCCATAAAAAGCTGCGTGGTATTAATCTCATTTGTTTACACCGTTATTGTTTTTTATTGTATCAACGCGAATAAGTTTATACCCGCGTCCGCGAATTGTAATAATATCTACACCTGATAATACAACATTTAATTTGTTGCGCAAGCGTTTTGCGACCATGGGGGCCGCCGGTGAAATATTGCCAATTGGCGTGGTAAGTTGCCGTAACAGTTTCTTTTCTTCCCCAGACAAAGGCAAAATTCTTGGAATATTCGAAGACGTGTCTTTTATAAAAAACTCTTCATCTGTGAAGATTAGCCCTTCTGGTAATGTTTCTTCTGGTTTTATGTAGTTTTTTATTATGTTATTTAATCGTAAAACCAATTCTTTCAGCTGAAATGGCTTTGCTAGGTAGTCGTTAGCACCGCCCGACAGACCGTCTATTGCGTTTTCTGCACCACTCATGGCGGTTAGCATTATTACTGGTACATTAGAGCCTTTATCTCTCATGTCCTTTAGAAACGTCAGTCCGTCTTTGCCACCCATCATGCGGTCAAGAACAATTGCATCAACTTCTATTCTTTTTATTAATTCTTCTGCGGTTTCTGCGCTTTCTGCTGTTATGACTTCGAAATTGTTGTCGCGTAAACCACGCGTAAGTGTCTTACGCAACATGTCATCATCATCAATAATTAAAACGGTCTTATTCATATGTGCGTTACTAAAAATACCTATACAATACGCGCTATTTCTTCATCGGTTCTACTGCGTATTCACCAGGCTGTATGGTCAACATTGCGTTAGTACCAGTTACGCCCTCTTCTTCTGTTACGGCTGCACGGAACTGCATACCACCAGTAGTAAATTCTGTCTTAAACAACGCGTACCCAGTACCACCACCAGTCGTTGGACCTTGCATGCCTAATGAATAATAACCACCAATAATTCCATAGTCTAAATCAATGTAATCTATATTTACTAATAAGGAAACGTTGCTTAACCCATCGCTAGTCATGTTGCAAGCAAACTCCCTATTGGATAAAGTTGCCTGGGAATTAAGTGGAATAACTATATCCATTATAGTTGGTTCACATGTGCGAGCAATGCCGTTTACCAAAAACTCGTAAGTCATGCCTACTGTCGCCTTGGATAAGCCGGTCGATAGAGTTACCTGAGAAATTGTGGCTTTTGGTATTTTTACCAGCGCATTAGCTATGCCACTACGCACAGGAAAAGAAATTCCAGATTGCAGGCAGTCCCTAGAAAATGGGTCAGCTTCGCAAATATAAACACGAGAATGCTTGTTCATCATAAACATGTTCGCAAGACTGTTGAATAAGAAGGTTCTTGTGATTCTGTCATTAAGTCTTGTGCAGCCAAAATTACGACAAATTACCATTGGTCTGGTGCCGAATTCTACACCTGGATGCATAAAGTTCTCTATCTGTCTGGCTTCTTCTATGTTAAGATCATAATCAAGGCTGTCCGCACGGTTCATAAACTCTGTTTCTGGAATAAAGTTCGGGTCGTCTGGGTATGCATAGTATGATTGAACCGGTGTTTCTGTATATATCGTTTGGAAATTATCATAAACAATGTCTTCGGTCGCTGCGTTGGCGCCAAACGTTATAAGACCCGCAAAAATTGCCATTAAAGTGAATCTAGTCATATCAATGCCCTTTTCTCTCCTTTGAATCTTAGAACATTCGCGCCCCACGTGTCAAAGCAAAAATTTATGTTGAAAATTAAGTCTGGTTTGTTCTATAAGTACAAATAAGAATTTGAAAGAATAAGAGAAAGGCGGAAACTATGGTTGATATAATGATTGCTGGTGAAGCTGGAAAATTACATGCTGTATACCATAAATCTGATGTGCCATCTGCCCCGCTGGCAGTGGTTTTATCTGGGAACCCAAGACAGAAATATCATATGAATGATCGCGTGTCTTATGCGATGTTTCGTGCGTTTATGGACGCTGGTTTTTCTGTGGTAAGGTTTAATTATCGTGGTGTAAATTATTCCGAAGGCGCCATAGGGACAACGTCGGAAAATATGTTGGATATAGCAACAGTTATCGACTGGATTCAGAATAAGAATGAAGATAGCGACAGAATATGGTTGGCGGGTAATCAATTGGGGGCGTGGTATGTCCTGCAGGCAATGATGAGGAGACCAGAGGTGTCGGGTTTTGCATTGGTGTCCCCTGATCCATCTGTTGCTGACTTTGCGTTTTTGTCACCGCGTCCTAATAGAGGCTTATTATTGCAGGGGGCCAACGAGTCGGAAGAAGCAAAAGCTTTCGCGACCCATTTAACGCAAATTTTAAAAAAGCAGGCGCAGATAGATTTGGAAACAATTCGTGTTAAAAATTCGGACGAGTTCTATTCGCAACCAGCTGATTTGCGACAGATGTATAATGATTTAAAGGCCTATGTAGGTCGTGAAAACTCAGATAACAAGTTGTTATAAATATGCAAAACAATACAGAAAGATTTCTTGACCCAAATATACCAGACGAAATGTCCGCGTCTATCAGACCAAGGACGTTGTCTGATTTTATAGGTCATAATGCGTTGAAGCAGAATTTATCCGTGTTTATATCTGGTGCAAAGTCTCGGGGCGAGGCTATGGACCATGTGCTTTTGTATGGTCCCCCAGGACTTGGTAAAACCACGTTGGCGCATATTGTGGCTAATGAGCTTGGTACTAATTTTCGTGCAACGGCGGCACCTATGTTAACTAAACAGGGGGATTTAGCGGCTATTCTTACTTCATTAGAGCCAATGGATGTTCTGTTTATAGATGAAATACATCGTTTGCCAACGGCCATAGAAGAAGTTTTGTATTCTGCGATGGAAGATTTTAAGCTGGATATAATGCTTGGTGAGGGACCGTCTGCGAAAAGCGTTCGTATAGATTTGCCCCCATTTACATTAGTTGGTGCGACTACGCGAACTGGCTTGTTGTCTAACCCGCTAAGGGACAGATTTGGTATAGATTTACGGTTATCTTTTTATTCACCAGCGGATTTGGCAAAGATAATTATGCGAAGCGCAAATATATTAGGAACACCGATTGACGAAAGCGGTGCGCAGCGTTTAGCACTAAGTGCGCGCGGAACCCCAAGAATTGCCAACAGACTGTTAAAGCGTGCGCGTGACTTTGCAACAGCATTAGGGCAAAATACTATTTCTGCTGATACCATAAAGACTACACTGGTTCAGTTGCACATAGATGATAGTGGCTTGGATGAGCTGGATCGAGAGTATATGAACGCGATAGTTAAGCATTACGCTGGTGGCCCCGTTGGTATTGAGAATTTGGCCGCTGCATTGTCCGAACCTGCCGATACGATAGAGGATGTTATAGAGCCTTATTTAATGCAGTTGGGTTTTATACAACGTACACCACGCGGTCGTATTGTTACAGATGCGGGTTATGCTCATCTTGGACTAGAAAAATGACGCGTATATCAAAATGAAAACAATCGTTGATTTTTTAAAAATTGCCGAAAAATTAGAGTGCGAATACAGACTGACGCAGATGTCGGATGGTATGAATCAATCTGTTGCGGCTCATTCATGGAATATGGCGATGATGGCGATTGCTATGGAGCCATATTTCGTTAGAAAATATGATATGAATCGAGTTTTAAAGATGTGTCTTTTGCACGATTTACCAGAAGCAATTGCGCATGATATACCGTTGCATGAACAGAATGATATGTGTCGCATGGAAAAAAGATCTCAGGAGGCATGTGCAATTAACAAGATTATGGGGCTTCTTAACAACCAAAGTGTGTCTGAATGCTTTGATGAGTATGAAAAGCGCGTCTCTTTTGAATCTAGATTGGTAAAGGCACTAGATAGATTAGATACAACGGTTCAGCATTTGTGTGCCAAAGATTTGACCTATGTTGGCAAGTATAATGATAATTTTTATTGGAAGTTATTTTTTTCAGATGAATTTGCTGCGCATTTTGATTTTGAACCAATTTTGCGTAAAGTTTTTGACGAAATAAAACAACAAGTCTCTAATAGATTAAAAGATGAATTAGATATAGATTCGAATTCTTTCATAGGGGTAAAAAATGAAAATTCATAAATTTCCGTTTGCCATCGCCTATGCTGATACGGATGCTGGTGGCATAGTATATCATGGTCGGTATATAGAAATAGCAGAACGTGCACGTATGGACGTGTTGCGAGGCATAAAATATCCAGATGGAGATGTTGGTTTTGTGGTACGTGATTTAAACATCCGATATATAAAACCCCTTTTTTTGGCGGATACAGTAGTTGTGGAGACTGCTGTAACAAAGCTTGGGGCGGCGTCTTTGGGTGTTGAACAAAAATTCGTGAAAAATGGCGAAATTTGTGCTATACTATCTGCAACTGCGGCATACATAGGCGCGGATTTGCAATTGAAAAGAATTCCTGAAAGTGTGGCTGTGCCGTTTAGAGAATACTTATAAAAACAAAAGGTAAATAAATGACTAATACGTTTTCTTTGTTAACGCTTTTTACCGGAGATATTATGACGTTGTTCATATCTTTGGTCTTGGTTTTGGGCAGTATTATGTCTTGGGCTGTGATAATTGAAAAAATTAGAATTTGGCATTTTCAAAAGAAAAATCCAGTTCGCATTAAGTCTGGGGATAATTTGTCTTTGATTGCTGACAAACTGATACGACCATTTGATAAGAATTTGTGGTTTTTATCTATGGTTTCTTATGTTGCACCATTTATTGGTTTGTTCGGAACAATTTGGGGTGTGATGGATTCTTTTGCGTCAATTGGTGTAAATCAGTCTGTTTCAATTGGTGTAATTGCACCAGGGTTGGCAACAGCTTTGGGAACAACCGCATTGGGTTTGATTGCAGCGGTACCAGCAGCGATTGCTTATCAATATTTTAGTAAAAAGTCTGATGATTTGTATGACAAATTGATAGAAACATGCAAAGAAATGAAAGATAGTAAATCAAAAAAATAATTGGGGGCAGATAATGTCACGTAGAAGACGTAGAAATTCAGATGCAACCATTTCATTGACGCCAATGATAGATATTATGACTGTGCTATTGGCGGTCTTTATGGTAACAACCCCTATGTTAACGACAGGAATTGATTTGAATTTGCCAAAAGCTGGTAATTCTGCATTAACGGGGAATGATCACGCCGTTCAGATAAGCGTTGATAAATTTGGTAAATATTATGTCGGGAAAACAGAAGTTGCTCAGGACGAGGCTGTAAGACGTGTCGTTGCCATGCGTGGTGAAAATCCTGATTTAACGATAATGATAAACGGGGATGCGGCCGCTGATTATGGCGCTGTGATGTCTATAATGGGAAAGTTGAAAGCGGCTGGATTTCAGAAAGTTGGATTGCGCACACAATTAGATGTTGATTAAAAATGAGTGTAGAAAGTAGATTTTCTTCCGAAAATGTTTTGATGTCTGTTTGTGGGCATTTGGCTTTGATTGCTATAATGCTAACGTCGTTTGCGTTGGTTGTAGATAGAGCAAAATTAGTCGCGCCAGATAGAGTAGAAATTTTAGAAATAGATTTGAATGCTGTACGAGTTGGTGGTGATGAAACGGTTCTACATAATGTAAATGCCGATGCGGAACCCGATGCAACGCCAGAGGAAACAGAGGCACCAGCCCCTGCCCCTGTACCAGAACCTGTGGAAGAGCTGTCAGATGAACCCATATCTGAACCAAGTTTAATTGAGCAAGAACCTGTTGTGCCAGAGGTACCAGAACCAGAAGTAAAACCTGTTGCTGAACCACAACAGAATCAAGAAGATAAAAAAGAAGAGGCGCCAAAAAAGAAAAAAACGGTTATTCGGGTAAATAGGGAAAGTGTTTCTTTGGACAGAACGCTAACGGTATCTGTTGTTGACGCGTTGCGTGTGGCGATGACGCGTTGCTGGAATATAGATACATCGCGGCCAGATATTTCCGATATACGTGCAGTTGCGCATTTGACTATGCGAAAAAATGGAACTGTTAGAGATGTTTGGTTCGAATCTGCCGCACGGGCCGAGACTGATCCTGCTTTTTCATACGTGTTGGATACTATTCGCACAGCAATAGATGTATGTCAGCCATTTAGAATGCTGCCAGAGAATGAATTTGATAAATGGGAAAAAATTCAACTTACGTTTTACCCAACACAAGGAAAAGTTATGTAAAAGGCGCTCTTTTATAGAGCGTTTTTTGTATGTTTTGTTAGATTTCTGCTACTTTGAAAACATTAAAAAATTTTTATTTTTACGGTTGCTCTGATAGGTCGATTTTTGCTATTGTGCCGGTATGGAAAATCAATTCGTTCATCTTCGTACACATTCAAGAATTTCTATTGGGGCGGGAACGCTAAAAATAAAGCAAATCCCAGAGTTATGTATTGCTAATAACATGTCTGCATGTGCATTGACAGATACGAATATGATGTCTGGTTGTGCTGAATTTTCTGATGTTATGCCTAAGAACAAAGTACAGCCCATAATTGGTACGGAAATCACTTTAAATCAGCATAATGTAGACCCTAAAATCCTACGGGCTGAGGCTTTATCACGTATAGTTTTGTTGGCGCAAAATCACGATGGTTATTTAAATTTATGTGAATTGAGCCGAATTATGTACATGCGTCAAGACAATCATCACTTGGGGCCATACATCACGTTTGACGAATTAATATCTCACAGTAGTGGGTTGATATGTTTGTCGGGCGCGCATACGGGGCCAATTGGAATGGCTGTTTTGAACGGACAAGAAACTTTGGCGGCTCAGTATGCTCAGCAGTTTATAGATATTTTTGGAGATCGTTTTTATATTGAAATTCAGCGGCATGGTTTGGCGGATGAAATAAAAACGGAACCCGTGTTTTTAAAAATCGCGTTGGAAAAGAATATCCCTATTGTTGCAACAAATGATGTTGAGTTCGCAACTAGGCATGATTACGAGGCGGAAGATGCTTTGAGTTGTGTATTGGGCCAAACGAAAGTTATAGATCCAGACAGACCACGGAAGTCTTCTGAACAGTACTTTAAAACCTCCAGTGAAATGGCGGAAATATTTTCTGACCTACCAGAAGCGATAGAAAATACTGTCGTAATAGCAAATCGTTGTGGTTTTATGGTTAATGTTCATGAAAAACCGTTGTTGCCCAGGTTTGGTAATGATCTTGAACAAGAATGTCAGATGCTGCGTGATCATACAATGTCTGGGTTGGCTAAGAATCTTGCTCAACATGGAATAACAGATACAAAACCATATTACGAACAGGCCGAGTTTGAGCTTGGTGTTATTATAAATATGGGGTTCCCTGGCTACTTTTTGATAGTTGCGGATTATATCAACTGGTGCAGGCGTAATGATATAATGACAGGACCAGGACGTGGGTCTGGTGCAGGGTCAATTGTTGCGTGGGCGCTGGGTATTACGCACGTAAATCCTTTGAAATATGGTTTGCTTTTTGAGCGTTTTTTAAATCCTGACCGTATTTCTATGCCGGATTTTGACGTTGATTTTGAACCAACTGGAATAGAAAAGGTTTTGGCTTATATTTGCGATAAATATGGCCATGATTCTGTTTGCCGTATTATCACGTTTGGCAGCTTGCAGGCGCGTGGCGCAATTCGTGATATTGGTCGAGTTTATGGAATACCATATTCTAAGTCAGATAGATTGTCTAAATTAATTCCGCAGGACGCAAAGACTTTAAAGGATGCGGTTGATTCTTCACAAGAGATTCAACATATACTGCAGACAGACGAAGATATGAATAAGGTTGTTACGATTGCGGAAGAGTTGGAAGGTTCGCTGCGTAATTTAGGGCAACATGCGTGTGGTGTGGTTATTGGAGACAGACCGACTACTAAAATTGCCCCTGTTTATCGTGACCCTGCAAATGCTCTGCCGTCCTGTCAGTTTGATGGGCATTATTTGGAATCTGCGGGGTTGATTAAGTTCGACTTTTTGGGGTTAGAAACATTGGCGATTTTAAAGTATGCCATAAAACTAATTCAACAAACGCGTGGGATAAATATTGATTTGGATAAGATTCCAACTGATGATGAAAAGACCATGAAGTTATGGCAATCTGGCATGACAGAAGGCATATTCCAGTTCGATGCCCCATTTGTTCAGCAGACGTTGCGTAAAATGCACCCGACAAGTTTCTTAGAAATTTCTGCGTTAAATGCTTTGAACAGGCCTGGGCCTATTGCATTTATTCCGCAATTTATTGCTCGTATGCACGGAGATGAAAAGGTAGAATATGTTCATCCACGGGCAGAACCAATATTAAAAGAAACTTATGGTATTATCGTATATCAGGAACAGGTTATGCAGCTGACCCGTGCATTGGCGGGCTTTACACGCGGGCAATCCGACAACGTGCGTAAGGCTATGGGTAAGAAAATTGCCAAGATGTTGGATGAGTTAGAAGGTAAATTCTATGAAGGTTGTGAAAAAGAACAAACCTTGAACCGCGAACAAGCCAAAGATTTATGGGAAAAATTTAAAGAATTTGCTAAATACGCTTTTAATAAATCGCATGCTATTGCATATTCCATTGTTGCTAATCAGTGTGCATATTTAAAGGCAAACTATACGCCGGAATTTTTAGCTGCGGCAATGTCCAGTAATTTAAATGATACAGATCAATTGGCATTGTTTGTTGATGATGCAAAAGCTAATTTCGGTATTCAAATTGTGGCCCCCGATATAAATGAAAGCGAGTCTTTATTTACTGTAAAAAATGGGAAAATTGTATATGCTTTGGCCGCAATTAAAGGCGTTGGTACGGTCGCAACAGATGCAATTGTTGCAGAAAGAAACGCAAATGGAAAATTTAAAAATTTGACGGACTTTGCAAAGCGGTGTGCGCCGATAATGAATAAAAGAATATTAGAGGCTTTTGCAAAGGTTGGGGTGTTGGATTCGCTGGAACCAAATAGAGCTTTGATATTTATGAATGCTGATGCGATATTGTCTTATGCGTCCAAGTCTCGTGGTGGTGCAAATGCCCTGTCCTTGTTTGCAAACACAATAGAAGATGATGTTACCGAAAACAGGCTAAGAAAGAATTTGCCTAATACCCCAGCATGGACTTTCGCGCAAAGATTGGAAAATGAATTATCGGCGTTGGGCTTCTATATTTCTGCACATCCGTTGGACCAATACAAACATTTGATTAAAAGAGCTAAATTGGCTACTAGTGCCACATTAAGTGAACTTGGTGATAGGAAACAGGTACAAATTGCCGCAACTGTTGGTTCTTTTTCTCGGCGGCGCACCAAGACAGGAAAAGAAATGATAACGATAAATGCATCTGACAGTTTTGGGAATATAGATGCGGTTGCTTTTGGTCAGGCTTCAATAGAGTTGGCACAGATATTGTCAAATGAATCTCTTATTTTGATTTCTGGGAAGACATCTTGTAGAGATGACAGAGTGTCTATATTTGTCGATTCTATAATGCCGTTGACTCAGTGGGTGGCAAAAATAGCAAAGAAAATAACATTGGATATATATGATGGGAAAGTGCTTCCGGCGGTAAAAAAAGCATTAATGGCTTTGCCAAAAGGGAATACGAAAGTTTTATTGAATTTGCACGCAACTGACAAAATTGCTTCTATTGCTTTGCCTGGTGGGGTAGAATTGGGCAAGACCACCGCGAATGATTTTGTTAACTTGGGGATAAGGGTTGAAATAGAATGAAGCATATACCTGTGTTATTGGATGCTGTGTTGAATGCATTGGGGGATATTCGTGGTAAGAATATTGTTGATGCCACGTTTGGTGCCGGTGGGTATTCTTACGCTTTTTTAAAGTCTGGTGCAAATGTAATTGCTTTTGACCGAGATCCAAATGTTGTTGCTGACGCTGATAGGTTTGGTGCCGAATTCGGAAGCAAATTTAGTTTTATGCCCTACCCCTTTTCTAATATTTCCAAATTGCCAGATAAATATGATGCAATAGTATTTGACTTGGGTATTTCTTCTATGCAAATAGACGTGCCGTCGCGTGGCTTTTCTTTTAGAGAAGATGGGCCGCTTGATATGCGAATGTCAGAAACTGGAAAAACGGCTGCAGATTTAATTAAAGAATTGTCCGTTGGTGAATTGACGAGGGTTCTTAAAGAATACGGGGATGTTAAGAAAGCTGCTATTTTAGCGCGCGAGATAAAAAAATCAGAACCAACAACGACGCTTGAACTAAAAAATCTTATTCATAATCCACGTGACATAGCACCAGTTTTCCAAGCTTTGCGGATTCTTGTTAATGACGAAATGGGTGAATTAGAACGTGCGTTGGCGGCAGTACCAGAAAAACTTGTTATTGGTGGTAAATGTATATGTGTTACGTTTCATTCGCTTGAGGATAGAATAGTAAAAAATTCTTTTAAAGAATGGACGAAGCCTGTTGGTGACCCTCATTTGCCAACATTACAAGAACCAAGGTTTGTTGCCATAAAAGCTCAGACCCCAACAAGTAAAGAAATAGAAAATAATAATCGTGCGCGTAGTGCCCATATGCGTGGTGTGATAAAATCATATTGACCGAATTGTGTGATTTTGTGTATGATTGCAAGCAGTAGGTAAAAATTGGAGTTTTTGGTATGAAAAAAATGTTGTCTTCATTGCTTTTTGCAGTATTAGGAATTGTTCTGTTTGCACCGTTTGCTAATGCAGTTTGTCCTGTCTGTACGGTGGCGGTTGGTGCTGGCCTTGAAGGAATGCGGTTGCTGGGTGTGGATGATGTTATAACTGGAATTTGGGCGGGTGGTTTAACGTTGTCTTTGTTTTTTTGGACAGCCGGTTGGCTAAAGAAGCATAACGT